>NZ_FXBA01000001.1:900000-1148719 GCF_900177705.1 Fibrobacter sp. UWB15 | reverse complement strand
GGTGGCTCTGTTCGACCGGAACGGTGGCTCCGCATTTTCCGGAAGGGTGGCTCTCTAGCACCGGACTCGTGGCTCAAAGTACGCCGGAATAATCATACTTGGCTCTTACAAAACAAACCGGGTTTGAACAATATTGAAAAAGTTGAATCTATAGATTCAATACATAATGTAAAGTTAATCTCACCTTGTTATATTGGCAAGAATGTAATAATTGCAAATAGCGTTATTGGCCCTAATGTTACCATAGGTGATAATTGTACAGTATGGAATTCCGTGTTAAAGGATTGTATTGTATGGAATGACGAATCAGTTTGTGACGCGAATATTGAAAAACGGATTGTCGCGAAGTGCTGATTGTTTTACATTTCGTCAATAAACGCTCTGTATTTTTTAGCGACATTCATCCACGAATACTTGGCCTCAAGGCTTTCTATCGCGTCTAGTTGTTTGTTTTCATCAACCAAGTTGTCTGCATACTTTACAATCAACTTTGACAGGCTTGCTGCGTTCCCATTTTCAAAGAAAGTGTTTTCGCCCAAACCCATAAGAGTTTCCTTGAAACTGGGAATGTCCGAAGTTATAATCAATCGTTTCGTGCTCAGCGCAAGTAAAAGGACTCCGCTTTGCGAAATTTCGCGATAGGGTAAGACGATTATATCAGAATGGGCTATGTATTTGTATAGATCCTCGTCGGATACATACTCGGGAATGAATTCGATATTCTCGTTATTTTTCTTTTCTTCCAGTTTGTTCAAGTAGTCAGAATACATTTTCCCGACAATCAGGGCGTGAACCTTTTTTTTGTATCCCTGTGGGAGCATGGTCAGTGCGTCAACAAAGACATCGGTTCCCTTATAAGTACTTTGGTTGCCGAACATAATAAGTTTTAGTACTTTGCTTCGTTGGCGTCGTATCGTATCGTGCCCCTTGGGTGCTAAAACTCCGTGATGGAGAACCTTGACTCGCTCTGCCGAAATCCCGAAAGCGGAACAGAACTCCTTCTTTGTCGTTTCTAGGTGAACTATAAACTTGTCAAAGTATGGCTCGACCTTGGAAAAACGTTCTCTGTAAATTTGCCTACTTGTTTCGCTGCTATTGTGTGGGTAGACATTGTGGATTGTCAATAACAGTTGGGTTTTTGGTACGATGAATCGTAGAATTTTAAGAAAATACTTTTCGATGGTGGAGACCTCGATAAGCGGCAACCACTGCAAATGTAAAATGTCCGGCTTTCTTAAGGCAACATGTGTTATAAGGCCGATATAGTTCACGATGATCATTAGGGCCTTTATTGCTCGGAATGGAATTCTATTGCTGTTTTGTAGTCTGTGGGGGATTATGTTGAGTAGTCTACCACAATCAAAATCAACATCTTTTGGATCGATGTTTGGTGCTAGCAGTTTTAGATGGTGCTCCGGAGACAATACCTTATGTAATGCCTCGCACAAGGGAATATCGTAAACTGGACTTCGTCCAGAAATGTCAACCATCAAGTAGAGCATGATGTGCAATTTTCATTTCTTTGTGCTCAAAGGTAGCATTTTTGATGACTTATGATTTCAGACGAAATAGTTGTTTCTTGGGTATTTCCCTTTGTGTTATGCGTTAGGGATCGAAGCCCGGAGGGCCGGGAGGGCCGCTAGTATTCTGCGCTCGGCCCTTTAGGCGGAAAAATTGCGGAGTGATGCCGCAATTTTATGCCGCGAGAGCCCGGCCCTGCGTAGCAGGGAACGCCCGTAAAGATTCCCGCGTGGGAATTTGCATTTTGACACTTTGTGCTAAAAAGTTTTTTATTTTTGTCGTGAATAAGTGAGAAATTTTTAAAGAAATTGAAGGAGAGAATATGAATATTGCCATTGTTGGTACGGGTTATGTAGGCCTTGTGAGCGGCACATGCTTTGCCGAGATGGGCGTCAACGTCACTTGCGTCGATGTGAACCAGGCCAAGATTGAATCCCTCCAGAAGGGCGAAATCCCTATATACGAACCGGGCCTCGACGAGATGGTGCTCCGCAACCAGCGCGAAGGCCGCCTGAAGTTCACGACGGATTTGGCGAGCGTCCTTGACGATGTCGAGATGGTCTTTAGTGCCGTGGGCACGCCCCCTGACGAAGACGGCTCCGCCGACTTGCAGCACGTTCTCGCTGTCGCGCGCACCTTCGGCCAGAACATTAAGAAATACACGGTTCTCGTGACAAAATCGACTGTTCCGGTCGGCACTGCCAAGAAGGTCAAGGCCGCCATCCAACAAGAACTCGACAAGCGCGGCGTCAAGATCCCGTTTGACGTGGCCAGCAATCCGGAATTTCTTAAGGAAGGAAGCGCCATCACGGACTTCATGAAACCCGACCGCGTCGTGGTTGGCGTCGAAAGTGAACAGGCCAAGGAACTCATGATCCGCCTCTACCGTCCGATGATGCTCAACAACTTCCGCGTGATTTTCACCGACATCCCGAGCGCCGAGATGATCAAGTATGCCGCGAACTCCATGCTCGCGACCCGCATCAGCTTCATGAACGACATCGCGAACCTCTGCGAACTCGTGGGCGCCGACGTGAACATGGTCCGTAAGGGCATCGGCAGCGATACCCGTATTGGCTCCAAGTTCCTTTACCCCGGCTGCGGTTACGGCGGAAGCTGCTTCCCGAAGGATGTGAAGGCCCTCATCAAGACCGCCGAGAAGAACGGCTACAAGATGGGCGTTCTCAAGGCTGTTGAAGAGGTGAATGAATACCAGAAAACAGTGCTTTTCAAAAAATTGGCGGCCCGTTTCGGTGGGGTGGAAAATTTGAAGGGCAAGACCATCGCCATGTGGGGCCTCGCTTTCAAGCCCGAGACCGACGACATGCGCGAAGCCACTGCACTCGTGTTGATTGATTTGCTGGTAAAGGCCGGCGCAGTCGTGCGCGTGTATGACCCGGTCGCCATGAACGAATGCAAGCGCAGAATGGCTGGGCGCCCCGATGCCGCGGCAATCGTAAAGCAGATCGTTTATTGCAACGACATGTACGAAGCCTTGCTCGACGCAGACGCTTTGCTGCTCGTCACCGAATGGAAACAGTTCCGCATGCCGAGCTTCGGCGTGATGAAAAAGTCCATGAAGAACGCCCTCATCATCGACGGCCGCAATATCTACGACCCCAAGGAACTCGCCGAAGCTGGATTCGAGTATAGCGCCATTGGGTGCTAAAAAGAGTTTAATCTCTTTTTAGCATTTTGCTATGACTTGATCGCTAATTTGCGAGGAATGAACTTCCTCGTTTTTTGGACTATGCAGGAGTTTAATAAGAGGGTAGCATAAGCTACTATATTCATTGCGCAACCCCAAAAAGGTAAAACAATGGCAAAAGTCAACTACAACTCCGAGACAAGGGAACAAGTCATCAAACTGGTCCTGAAAGGCGAAAAGTCCGCAAATCAGATAGCCAAGGAACTCGGAATAGGGCCAAATACGGTCGGTAGGTGGGTAAACGAGTACCGCAAGGAACACAACCTGCCGAGCTATCGCGAGGAACGGCGCATCCGCAAGGTGTCCGTCGAGGAACTCGCCACCAAGAATAGGGAACTGGAGAAGCTCCTGAAGAAACGCGAAAAGGAACTCGCGGACGAGAAGGAGACGGTAGAGATCCTAAAAAAATCCCTGCACATCTTTATGCGACCACACGACTGAAATGCGAGGCGATACACGTGAACCGCAAGAAATACTCAGTCAGGAAGATGTGCAGAGCCCTAGGAATACCGCAGTGTTCCTACTACCAGTGGTCAAAACAGGAAACGGCAAGGTCCGAACGCAAGGCCCGCGAAGAACGGCTTGTCCAGAAGGTCCGCGACACCTTCGAAGAAAACCACCGCGTGTACGGTTGCCCGAAGATGCTGGCGGCACTCCAAGACAAGGGTGTCGAGGTAAAGGTGTGGAAACTGCGCCGCATCATGCGCGAGAACGGGCTCTATCCAGTCACACTCAGGAAGTGGAAACCCTACCGCAAGGGCAAATGCGACGCCATGTACAGCGAGAACCTGGTGCAGCGTAAGTTCGATCCCGACAGCCTGAACGCCGTCTGGGCCGGCGACATCACCTACGTCAAGACTACGCTTGGCTGGGTGTACCTTGCCGTGGTGTTGGACCTGTGTAACAAGGAGGCGGTGGGCTACGCCGTAAGCAAGAACATCGACACGGAACTTGTCAAGCGCGCGTTGTCCAATGCCATCATGCAACGCGGCCATCACGACGGGCTCATCTTCCATTCCGACCGCGGCGTGCAGTACAGTAGCATGGGTTACCGCACGATGCTCTCGGAGAACGGGATAACGCCCTCGATGAGCGCACCGGGCTGCCCCTACGACAACGCCTGCATGGAAAGCTTCTTCGCAAGCTTCAAGAAGGAGATGGCCTACAGGCGTGACTTCAAGGACATCGAAGACGTGCGGGAGGCCGCTTTCAGGTATATCGAGCTGTTCTACAACCGGAAACGGCTCCATAGTTCGCTGGGATACGTGACTCCGGTTGAATATAGGCTGTCAAAACAGGCTGCCTAGACCACAAGGGTATACCACTTAACAAGAAAAAAGGATATATTTAACTTAACCGGTAATGAATATGGTCGTTCATGAACCCACTATTAAAAAACCTACAAATCCAATTCCGGAGCATTTTTTCTCGGATAATATTGAAGATATAAAGCTCTATTTAGGAAAAAATGGTGCTGGTAAGACGACCTTACTAAAAGATTTACTTTATCGTATAGTTGGAAACGGATTGAATATTGAGAATGAATTAGATTTTGTTCTTATTTTTGCTGATGATTTTTGTGGTAAAAATGAAAAAAGTGTGAAAAAATTATATTGCTACAAATCATCTGCCTTTGATGAGGACGGCTTTACTGTTCTTGAAAGTCGAGATTATCAAATTCTTAACGATGTAACTGATAATAGCGTGTTTAAGTCTGAACAAACAGTATTCTACACAAGTGCATTGAAAAATGAGCCTGTAAAAGAATCTAGATATAGCGGTTGCTTGGATTTGTCCACAAATGGGCTCCTGTATTCTGATGACATTGAATTGAATAATTTGTCGTTGTCAATTCGTAGTAAGATGCATTTAAAACCGGATTATTTTTCATCTCACATAACTATGGAATATATCCGTAATGTGTCTTTTGGCGTTGACTTATATGAGGAAATAAATCGCCGTCCTAATCTAAAATTTCGATTACCCAATGCTGTTTGGATTTCTCCTAGTAACATTGATATTGAGAATGCTATTGCGGAAATTACTGAATGGACTATGCAGGAGTTTAATAAGAGGGTAGCATAAGCTACTATATTCATTGCGCAACCCCAAAAAGGTAAAACAATGGCAAAAGTCAACTACAACTCCGAGACAAGGGAACAAGTCATCAAACTGGTCCTGAAAGGCGAAAAGTCCGCAAATCAGATAGCCAAGGAACTCGGAATAGGGCCAAATACGGTCGGTAGGTGGGTAAACGAGTACCGCAAGGAACACAACCTGCCGAGCTATCGCGAGGAACGGCGCATCCGCAAGGTGTCCGTCGAGGAACTCGCCACCAAGAATAGGGAACTGGAGAAGCTCCTGAAGAAACGCGAAAAGGAACTCGCGGACGAGAAGGAGACGGTAGAGATCCTAAAAAAATCCCTGCACATCTTTATGCGACCACACGACTGAAATGCGAGGCGATACACGTGAACCGCAAGAAATACTCAGTCAGGAAGATGTGCAGAGCCCTAGGAATACCGCAGTGTTCCTACTACCAGTGGTCAAAACAGGAAACGGCAAGGTCCGAACGCAAGGCCCGCGAAGAACGGCTTGTCCAGAAGGTCCGCGACACCTTCGAAGAAAACCACCGCGTGTACGGTTGCCCGAAGATGCTGGCGGCACTCCAAGACAAGGGTGTCGAGGTAAAGGTGTGGAAACTGCGCCGCATCATGCGCGAGAACGGGCTCTATCCAGTCACACTCAGGAAGTGGAAACCCTACCGCAAGGGCAAATGCGACGCCATGTACAGCGAGAACCTGGTGCAGCGTAAGTTCGATCCCGACAGCCTGAACGCCGTCTGGGCCGGCGACATCACCTACGTCAAGACTACGCTTGGCTGGGTGTACCTTGCCGTGGTGTTGGACCTGTGTAACAAGGAGGCGGTGGGCTACGCCGTAAGCAAGAACATCGACACGGAACTTGTCAAGCGCGCGTTGTCCAATGCCATCATGCAACGCGGCCATCACGACGGGCTCATCTTCCATTCCGACCGCGGCGTGCAGTACAGTAGCATGGGTTACCGCACGATGCTCTCGGAGAACGGGATAACGCCCTCGATGAGCGCACCGGGCTGCCCCTACGACAACGCCTGCATGGAAAGCTTCTTCGCAAGCTTCAAGAAGGAGATGGCCTACAGGCGTGACTTCAAGGACATCGAAGACGTGCGGGAGGCCGCTTTCAGGTATATCGAGCTGTTCTACAACCGGAAACGGCTCCATAGTTCGCTGGGATACGTGACTCCGGTTGAATATAGGCTGTCAAAACAGGCTGCCTAGACCACAAGGGTATACCACTTAACAAGAAAAAAGGATATATTTAACTTAACCGGTAATGAATATGGTCGTTCATGAACCCACTATTAAAAAACCTACAAATCCAGAAGGAAATGAAAGTGAAAGAAATAAATGGAATAAAATCATTCCGACGGATTTTTTTAATAAATTTAAACTTTCTGTATTGCTGAATCATGTAAGAGCAATTTATTCAAATGCTTCCATGCGTTCTAATCTTTTAAGTAGATTATCTTTTCTATATGATGTTGATGAATTGCAGAAAATGGGGTGGGATGAAGCTTTAAAAAGATATAGCGCTAATAATCAAGATTTTCCGGTGGAGAACGATTTGTATCGTAAGGTGATTGAATCTTTATTGTTGCTTGATGACCTTCAAGATTTTCAAAAGTTTCTATTGGATAAATATCCAAATATGAATAGAGATGTATTCTATTTTGACTTGTCTTTGGAAATGCATAGGAAAATATTGGAAGAGTTTGTTGATAAATGTGTTGCTATGAGCGTGTTGACTCCGTTCTTTACATTGCTATGGCGTCCGCAAAGCAGTGGTGAAGAAAATTTTATTAAGTTGTTTTCGCGTATATATTATTCGCTAAGATCAGAAAAAAGGCGAAATGCGGCTGGAAAGAATAAGAATATTCACTTATTTATAGATGAAGCAGATTTGTATCTTCATCCAGAATGGCAACGGTGCTGGCTTGATGAGTTTGTGAATATAATGGATGTTGTTTTGAAAAGAATCTATGGATCATCTGTCCCTAAAATTCAGTTGTTCATGTCAACACATTCTCCCTATATTATTAGTGATTTTCCGAAGGAAAACATCACTCTTTTAAAGCAGTCAATAGAAACGAAACAGGTCGAAATAGAAAATTCTCATTCGCTATCACCATTTGGTGGAAATTTGTACGATTTGCTGTCGGCTAATTTTTTTGTTGATAATTCTATTGGCTCCTTTTCTGAAGAATTAATTGGAAAGGCTGTTGAATATAGTTATAATCCTAATTCAATGACGGATATAGAAAAACAAAAAATGGAGTATGTGATAAAATCTATCGGTGATCCTATTATAGGGAGTATGATTGAAGAAGTAAAATAGTTTTTTGGGAAAAGGTTTTTATTTATGATCCAAATTGAGTTGAAACAACAACTAAAAGATGATATGATAAAAGTTCATTGGTCGTGGTTTTGGAAGCGAATGAATCGAAAAATTATTCATCTTAAAAACAAAGATGTTTCAGTGTACCAATTTTTTCACGATGAACTTGGATGGGATGAAAATACGTGCCGACAAATTGTATTGGGCGATTATTCTTTTTTAAGAAAATCAATTGAACCAACTGATTCTATATTCAAAGCCTATAATCAGAAAAAAAATTGTAAATATGAACTAAAGAAATATGATTCAAAAAAGGGTGCTTGGGTATGCCCTAAAAGAGGTAAGATAAGAATTAATTTAAAAGATTTGATGCTGAAATATTGGGGATATGGCGATTTTACGAATGGCTTTAATGATTTTGATGATAAAACTGAAAAAGAAGAAAAAGAATGGAATGCTTACACTTTTGTAAAGAAATTGGCAGTAGATGTTTGCCCGTATTGCAATAGAGAATATGTCTTTGTTATAGGCGATATCAACAATCGTAAAATACGTCCAGAAATAGACCATTTTTTCCCAAAAGCTGATTATCCGTTTTTGTCTTGTTCATTATTTAATTTTATTCCTTCCTGTTCTATATGTAATGGACGAAAAAGTTCTGTCTATAACAAATTTAAAGACGCTTCAGATATAGATTTGCTTTTATATCCTTACAATGAAGGATTTGAATTAAGAGCTGCAAATGGTAAAATGGAGTCTCATGGCTGGTTTCGAGCCGTTGTTGGACGCGGAGGCATTTATAAATCAGATTGTGTTGAGCTCAGACTTGATGGGTCAAATCCTTTTTTATATAATAAAATGAATATGTCTAAAGAGGCTTTTCTTTTGGAGGAATTTTATAATTGTCATAAAATTGAATTAAAAGATTTATTGGCAAGATATAAAAAATATTCTACGTGTAAAGTTTGTGACATTCTAAAAACGGTTAACCCCAATGTTAAAAAGAAAATGACTTTGATAAATGCTCATTTGGGAAAATCTAAATTACTAAATGAATTTCTAGAAGAATGTTTTCAAGGATATACCAAATCGTTAAGAAACTATATTCTTGGAATCCCTATGAAAATTAATGGAGATGAACAAAAAAAGAATTACCCATTACTGAAGTTTAAACGAGATATTGTTCAGCAATTAGATGATTATGCGAAACGAAAAAAATAATCTTGTGAATTGTCAAAGCGATTTTGAATAAAGAGATGATAGATGAAAAATGAATTGCATGGTGAACAAGGGCGTTTTTTTAGTGAATGCATTTTTTGAGCGGGATGAGCGGACTTAGAACTGTTTTCCTACAGAACCATGGCATTTTTCAATTTCTTCATGGATTCTGTAAATAGAAGATTGTCCTTAAATATCAGAATTTCTTTGCCAATTCGATTGGATGCACTTTGCTGCAGAGAATAAAGGATACTATTCCTGTCAGAATATAGATTCTGAATGAAAGCATGGTTGTCGTAAGATACAATCCAATTTTTTTTCATTGTTTGGACGTATTTTGCAAGATTGGCGTGATCGTTGCCTCGATAAAAGTTCATATACAAGTTAGGAGCTTTTTGGTAGTATGGAGGATCGAGGTATAAAAAAATGTCGCTTTGCATCCGTTCGCGTTTTTTTATGAATGTTAGCGCATCCTCGTTTGAAAGAACAATACTATCTTTATAATCGTTTAGCCGCTGAATTTTTTTTATTAGCGACTTTCGATTAAATCTTGCGTCTATTTTATATGCCCCAGTCTGGTCTAATCCTCCAATTACTCCGCCCTTTATGACCCCAGAAACATTTGTCCTGTTTAAAAAGAAAGTTGCTTTAGCGAGATCTTCTGTTGATAGTTTGGTTGAGTTCAAATAGGCGTTGTGGAATTTTTTCCATGACGAAACCGTTAATGGTACTTTTGCGATCCATTTGCACATTTCGTCAGAATGTTCTAATGCGTATTTCCAGAAGGAATAGATTGCCTTGTCAAGATCGTTGATGTAAATTTTCTTTACAAGCCCTTTGTACAATAGCGCAAGAGCCAGGCCGGCTCCACCAGCAAATGGTTCGGCATATGTTGCTCCAATCATTCCGTTCTCTTCTAGGAATGATTCCAAAAAGGGGTAAATGAGGGATTTCCCTCCAGGATATCGGAGTGGCGAAACGGCTCGTTCCATTATGCGTCTCCTAATCCGTGTGAAATTTTCAGCATTTTTGCAACCAATATGGAAAGAATCATTGTTTGCTCCATGTTGCATGCTGCTTGATAGTTGTGCGCCCCTGTATGTAACAACTGGATGATTTTTTGCGTTTCTCCTGGTATAAGATTAGATAGAGTCGTCTTTTGATCCTTTGACAAAGATTTTTTCGCCTGTTCGAAGTAAGCGCTAATATAATCGCCTATTTCCCATTTTAAATCAACATCCTTTGCTGCCGTTTCTGCCAGCAGCCTTAATGACATTCGAATTAGTGCAGGGAACGAGTTTGATAGGCGAGTTTGGCTCTCTTGCCGACCCTTCCAAAATAAAAATAATTCAACAATATCCCGGTATAGGTCGTTTACGGGGCCCGTTTTTAGAGATAGTTTCTGCCCAAAAATTATTTCATCATTTTTTGGGGATGTTCTTTTAGTGAACCGAGGAATTGATTTACTTGGTAAGACAGGCTTGGACGTCTCGGCTGGTTCAATCAGGTGCGGTTGTTTGTTTTTATCGTCTTCAATTAACTGTTTGATGCTTGGATCAAGGACATCAAATACTTGTCCGCGACTATTTCTGGTAGATAGATCTTTGTTTCTGATCTTTTCTGCAATATTATTGAATATCTTTAGATTGTCTTCATTGGAGTGCTTTGAATGCAACATCCCGTTATCAACTGAAAAACCGAGGGCTTTCAGATTTGTTTCCGTGAAGATTTCTTTTTTGACAAAATTTTGGTTGAGTTCATCATTAGCGGATATTACGCCAAGTGCATCTTCTACAAGCAGGAATGGTGACTTGGGCGTCTGAGGGAAATACTTGCGTTCGAATTTTTCTCGCTCTAGTTCATCCCAAGAGCCTGCTAAACTGTGCTTTCTTAATATCCTCTGTATTGCTGTTTCTTCGGAGCAGACTGCGCAAGGCATGGTTTCCGGGAAATCAGGGATATCCAAATCCATTGTTTGGAGGTGGTTCACATATCCGAGTTTTATCTTGGCCAAAGCAATACGTCTATTGCCATCATACACAACAGGTTTCCCGTTCTTGTATACGACGGTCGGTAATTCGCTGTAATCGTAGAAATCTCCCATAGTCGATACGAACTTATGCAGATTCCATTTCCCACGGGGGTCTGCATATGCTCGCTCCACAACTTCTTGGTCAGTTGCAGATTCGTCAATAGGATCACGAGGGTTCTCGGTCCAGAGGACCAAGTCCTTTACCGGAATATCAACGATTGTTTGGGTATGGAATTCGTCCACTTGCTATTTTTCCCATTTTTTTATTAACGCTTCAAATTTAACAATAAAATCTTCTTTGGCTCCTGGATTTGCTTCACACCATGCAGTAATGGCCCTTGTTGCGTTTTTCCCCCAATGATGCAACTGAGAATTGAACCATTCTTTTGCTTTTTCACGATTCTCCATTATTTCATCGTATTGGTAATCTCTAAACACAACCTGCTTGGTATAGTTGTTTCCGCATTTTTCCCAGAATGGATTGTCGTCCGGTAAATCCTTCAAATATTTTGCAAGAAGTCGTTCTGGCGAAATGTCCCCAGGCAATACCAAATAGTTTTTTAAGGTCTTTGATTGTTTCTCAACATCGTGTTTAGCATCTCCATCCAAAATTATGATAGAGTTTGGGAATACGAAAGGAGGTATTTTTTGTTTCGTAAGTTGAATTAGGGATGCGCAACCTATGTTACAGTCTACGATTTTTAATTTCTTTGTTCTTGTTTGTCCCAATAGAACTTTTAACCAGCATCTTCCTTCGCCATCTTCAGAAAAGGTCATTATACGGGATTCCGTTTTCTTCGTTGACATAGCAAATAATTTGTCCATAATATTCTCGTAAGAAATATTTTCTATACATTTTATGGTTTGGTTTATTTTTTCAAGGTAAACAAGCTTAATGTCTTTTGCTACTTTATTTTCTTCAATTGTAGAGCATATATGCTTCAGCATTGAAAGAGAATGTGTGGTGAAAAAAATTTGAATGTCATATTTGCTGGCGTATGTACGCAACACTTCGATTAACTTTTCCTGTGAAGCGGGATACAAAGTTGCGTCTAATTCGTCAACAGCAAGTATTCCTCCGGTATATGCCGTCCCATATTTTTCTTTTAATCTTTTAAAAGAAATAAGTGCCAAAATTATTTTTCCAATGTCGTCTTGACCTGCAGAATTCATCTTCCAGTCATAGAATTCTGTGTTTGCACTTAAAGTATTTTTATTTTGACTTTCTAGATGTGATATCTTTGTTATGGGCACATCAGGAATTATGAGAATTTTGTTGTGCAATTTTTGATATAGTTTTTCTTCGCTTTCGGTTAGCTTTACCGAGTTGGACGAATCGGAAATTGATTCGTCTTCACCTATTGGTAACAAGCGGGAGAGACTTAAATATATAACTGGCTTCGGAATGTATCCAGATCCTTTTTTTCGAGAGCTTTTCTCTTTTTTCCAAAAACGGATGTGGTTTTTTCTGTCATCATTCGATTTTATGCTCTCTACGGTGAATGTCTTCCCTCCGTCATATGTTAAAGTCCATTCATGTTCTTTGGGCTTGTCAAATTTCTCAGAAAGTTTGAATTTTTCCGAGAACGAGGATTTGTAGTTCCCACCACATAAGGGTTTTTCGTTAGATAAAGGATTTTTCTTGTCTGTTATGGCGAATGGTTGGGTGAGCATACCCAAAAGAGTCGTTTTTTGAGTTCCATTTTGGCCTGCGATGACTGTCAAATTTTCACCCAGTTCAAAACCGACTTGATGAAATCCACGAAATTTTGCTATATCAATCCTCTCAATGGACATGCTGTACTCCTATTTTTATTCTGAAACTAACTAAATTGTCTTTATTTTGCAATAGCTAGAAATGTCCGAAGATAAATTAATAATTCTTGAATGTCAAAAGGTGACATTTTTGAAAAAAAAGTTGATTTTGCAAACAATAGTTACCTGCTTTAGTCATTCAACCACTTACGAACATATAGCTTACTTCCCGCTTTCTGCGTTAGTGGACCGAAGCCCGAAGGGCCGGGAGGGCCGCTCGTATCCCGCGCTCGGCCCTCTAGGTGGAAAAATTGCGGCGTGAGGCCGCAATTTTATGCCACGAGAGCCCGCCCCTGCGCAGCAGGGAACGCCCGTAAGTTCAGTCTACCGCCCGATGATGCTCAACAACTTCCGCGTGATTTTCACCGACATCCCGAGCGCCGAGATGATCAAGTATGCCGCGAACTCCATGCTCGCGACCCGCATCAGTCTAAAAGGCCCGAGGATGTGAAAGCCCTCATCAAGACCGCCGAGAAGAACGGCTACAAGATGGGGTTGTTTTTGCAAGCCGTCACCGAATGGAAACAGTTCCGCATGCCGAGCTTCGGCGTGATGAAAAGGTCCATGAAGAACGCCCTCATCATCGACGGCCGCAACATCTACGACCCCAAGAACTCGCTGAAGCTGGATTCGAGTACAGCGCTATCGGGTGCTAGTGGGAAAAGGTGTTTTTTATTACAAAATCGGAGCCTGACGGCCCCGATTTTTGTATAACGCGCCATTACCCCTTCATTGCCTCGCTCAAATCGAAACCGTCGCTGACCTCCGGCAGGGCTCCGTATTTCTTGTCGAAGTAGTCTTTTTCGAAAATCCTGTCCCTGCGGACCTTGCGGAATTCGCCCTCGTCGCTCATCTCGATTTCGCTAAGCCGCTTTGGCACCGTCGCTTCGTGGTGCTTGCCTTTCTCGGCGAACCAAATTTGGTCACGCGATTGGACGTTTTTTTTTGTAAAATTATTCTTACAAGGTTGATGACTTTAATTGGTGAAATTCGCTCAAAAAAGCAAAAAGTCGGCTCTTTTGTAAACTTTTTCGCGCCGGCGGAGTAGTGCTTTTTGCGGTAATTTGATATTTCCCTGCTATATACATAATAGGAGCTTTTCTCCAATGCAGGAGGGAGGTCTAAACCTCGCTAAGGTTTGTGTAATCCTGGCGGGAAACCGTAAACATTTAACCAAGGATGGTATGTCATGGGGTAGGCGAGAATTCCCTGCCGCTTGAAAACGGGATAAATAACGCTGGATTTATAAGAATTTCATAAAAATGACTTTTTTGATGAAAAAAAGGTTGTTTATTCATGTAAAAAATGCTCGACAATGGTGTCGGCATAACAAAGGAGTCAATATGGCAAGAAATCTACCATATGGCGATAATCACAGAATCGGGGCGGTGCGTTCGCGTTCGCAAACGTTAAACCCTAAGACCAATCTGTTTACAAAGCGTAATGCCGAAACGGGCCGCTTTATGGATGTCAAGCAAAATGGTGCGCCATTTAAGGGGGTAAGAAAAGAAAAATAGATAATCTAGACGCTATCATCCTAATTTCGTGCGAGGTGACTCTGTCGCCTCTCACGGATGGGGATGATTTTCTTGAAAAAGGGTCTATTTTGTCATTTTTTGACAAAATGGGAATGTATATTTAGGATGTGGCAAAATTTAATAGAATTTGGTGGCAGGGGGTTGACTTTAATGTCTGATTTGTATATATTGATGGTGAAAATATGTGCAAGGCACAAATGAGTAAATCCATGAACCGGCTCCCGAAAGGAAAAAATTGAATCTGTAAAAAAGGAATATGACGGTGGAAAAGCTTGATACATACTATGATCACTACAAAGAAAGCATTTCTCTTTGTCAGACAACGCAGTCGCATCGGAATAAGTCCTTCGTCTATTTGTGTGTTCTTGAGGCAATTTCTTTTTTACTTGCCAAGAATCCAGATTTTATCTGTGTTCTCTTCAATGATGTGGTAAAAAAACAACTAGAGACAAAGATTCTATTTAGCAATTGCGTTCTTCAAACACTAGTTTGGGTTTTAATCGCTTATGTTTTGGTGCGGTATGTGCAGGATGTTCTCTATGTTGAAAGGCAATATAAATATTTGAACACATTGGAAAAGAAAATCTCGCTGCTTCTTGAAGAAACTGATGATAAGAATATCTTTACTCGTGAGGGGGACAATTATCTAAATAACTATCCCATGGTTCTGAATTTTATAGACCTATTCTATAAAATTCTGGCTCCAATTCTTTTCTCTGCAATTAATGGTGTTCATATTGTGCAAGAATGGAATTGCGGTATAACTCGTGCATTGTTGATTTTCGATACAGTTGTATGCTTGGCAATTTTTGTTATAACATGGTTCTATTTCTTCGAAGTTCACGGCAATATGGCGGAATGGTTTAAGAAATGTAAGCCCATCGGATGGATGGCAAAAAAGTTAAGAAATTTACTCAAGGAGGTATGATAATATGGCTAGCAAAAAAACGGTATGCTCATTCGATTACGAGAATGACCGCATATACTATAATTTATTGGAGGCTTGGAATAAGAATCCAAACATTGATTTTCACATTAGTGATTGTACTCCAGATGAAATCCAGACTGCGTCTGTAGCGATAATCAAAAATGTTCTTAGCCGTAAAATAGGTGAAGCGAATTATATGATAGCCATCATTGGGAAACATTCCAATGATTTGCATAAAAATCATGAAGAAATAGGTTATAGAAATTGGCAGTCATATGAAATTGAAAAGAACTATGAAAAGAGAAACGGATTGGTTGTGGTAACGCTGGATTCTTCATGCAGTATTCCTCTTGCTTGTTACGGTAAAGGGGCTAAATGGGTTCATGGTTTTGATGGAAGTGAAATAAAAAAAGCTTTAGATGAATTGGCTTATTGATTCGAAAGATCCTTTGGACCGTGACTAACTCGGCGGACATCTTGTCTCCCGCATCCTGCGTTAGGGATCGAAGCCCGAAGGGCCGGGAGGGCCGCTGGTGTCCCGCGCTCGGCCCTCTAGGCGGAAAAATTGCGGAGTAATGCCGCAATTTTATGCCGCGAGAGCCCGACCCTGCGCAGCAGGGAACGCCCGTAAGTTCAGTCTACCGCCCGATGATGCTCAACAACTTCCGCGTGATTTTCACCGACATCCCGAGCGCCGAGATGATCAAGTATGCCGCGAACTCCATGCTCGCGACCCGCATCAGTCTAAATGGCCCGAGAATGTGAAGGCCCTCATCATCGACGGTCGCAACATCTACGACCCCCAAGAACTCGCCGAAGCTGGATTTGAATATAGTGCGATTGGGTGCTAGTGGGCGGTTTTTGCCCCGAGAGCGGGGGAGGAGGGGCAAAAAGTTCAAAAGAGGGGCGAAGACCCTGTTTTTGTGGTTTTTAGGTGAAGATCGACTGTAAGTTTCCCCATAATTAGGATTGTTCATAACTAGACAAAAGGACCACCTTTCGGTGGTCCTTTCGTTGGTTTGAAGTTGCTTGGTTATTTGCGTCTTGGCTCTCTTTGCGAAAGGGCACTACCAGCTATGCTTTTCGTAGTTTTGCTGGTTCGGCCATCTTGAAGTGCAGGTCTAGTGGACCGAAAAAGGTGTGTTAAAGAGACTAGAATGGATTGTCTCTGGACAAATTGGAGGATTTCGGCTATATTTGGGTTCCTAATACTCAAATGGAGCCGAACCATTCGGTCCTTTGAATCGGGCTTCGCCTTGCCGGGCGGAGCCCTTTTCTCTTACAAAGATAGTAAAAAAATGTAGAAATTCTACGATTTGTTGTAAAATATTTTTGTTTTAGGTGGATTTTTTGTATATTTTTGTAGCATAACTACAAATTTTATACAGAAAGGTTCGTCCATGATAAGAAATTTTTGGGTAAAGAATTACCTTTCCATTCGCGACAAGCAAGAATTAAGTTTCTTAGCTAAGGGGCCCTCGTCGGAGCTTGTTACAGAAGTTGTCGATGGTGTTTTCTTGTATAAATTGGGTATCCTTTATGGTTCGAATGCTTCTGGAAAATCGAATATGCTTGTTGCATTGAATGAAGTGTTTCGCATATTGGTTTTGCCGAAATCAGATGCAAGCAAGAATATTTACGGAAGCATTCCATTTGCTCTCACAAAAAATGAACCCATAGAGATGCATGTGTCATTCTATGCTAATGGTATTAGATATGATTATGATGTAAAGTTCAATGAGAAATACATTTTGACTGAGGCTTTATATTATTACCCCAACAAGTCAAAATCATTATTCTATGAACGTTCATTTGTTGGCGAAAACATTCAGGCGGATGTAAAGTTTGGCACAAGCCTTAAACTACAGATTAAGACCCAAGAAAGTATTCGCGAGAACACGTTGAACAACCATAGTGTCTTATCTGTTTGTAGAAAAGCGGCGCTGAAAGAGGATATAGCCCCCTTCAATGCGCTCCATCGTTGGATTATGGACAACTATCATGATGTCGATGGTGATGGTGAAAAGGGTGTTGTTGAAATCCTAACCGAGGCTTATAATAATCCAAGGAAACGTAAGTTCTATAACACTATGCTACAAAAGGCAGATTTAAACATAGTGGAGTATCGGCCTGTTGTGGAAGATAATTTAATGCCTGCAGAATATCGAGAATACTTTCAAAGGGAAAACTTTCCCCAAAAAATGAAGGATGAATTGCTTAAGCCAACAGTCGATTCTGTGGCATTTGTCAATCATTCTGACGATGGCGATTTTGATATTTCTCTCGATAGGCAGTCAAAAGGAACCCAAAAATACATACGCATTCTAGATGCTCTATATGATATGATTACCGCTTCTCATGTGTACTACCTTGATGAATTAGGAGAGGATCTACACAATGACTTGTTGTATTATTATCTTAATGTTTTCATTTTTAATTCGGATAAATCGCAATTGATTATCACGAGTCAGGAAACGACGCTCTTGTCTCAAGATTTGATTAATGAAAACAGAGGCGTTGTCTGGTTTGTTGATAAAAACAAAGAGACAGCCTCGTCGGTGTATTCTCGCGGAGATTCTTTTGGATTGCATAAGAACCTATCCCTTTACAATTCATATCGCATTGGTCGATTGGGAGCGAAGCCCGAACTTGGTAGTATCTTTATAAATCTGGATGATTGATATGGGCAAACTGCGTCAAACGGCACTTGTTTTGGGCGAAGGGCCTACTGAATTCTATTACTTCAAATCCTTGTGCGATGTGTTCAAACGTTTGACCATCAAACCCGACTCTCCCAAGCATACGAACTTGACGGAACTTGACTCGAAGATAAAAGAGGGCGTTGATTCAGGCTACAATCGTATCTTCTGCATTATTGACATGGATACGAAGGACAAAGAACCGGAACTTTCTCAATATCAAAAGTTAAAGAAAAAATATGCCGAACCAATCAGCAAACCGAAGAAAGGTATTTATTGTAAGGTCGAGTTTTTCGAAACACATCGCTGTACAGAGTTGTTCTTCCTTTACTATTTCCGATACACATCGCGTCCTTATGATAATCAAGAACAACTTTTAAATGATTTGAATCAGTGTGTGGTTTACAAGAAGGCAAATGAGTTCTTCAGAAAGGGTTTGCACAGCTACTTTGAACGGAACAAAGGAAGTCTTGATAATGCAGTAGCCAATGCTGAAAGATCAATGGCGGAAAAGCAGAAGGATGGAAGAGAATATACTTACTCAGAGTTGGGTCGATTGATGACTTTATTGAAGGAATTATAATGGTAAGAGGGGCTTATGGGGAAGCTTACATGCGCATGTCAAAGAAACTGGCCGATGCCCTAGGAACATCTTATTTGATGTTTTATTGTGAAAATAAAAAACGGTAGGAATTCCCCTTTCTGCACCTTTTTCGTACCCTCCCCGTAAGTTTTAAATAATTTTACTATATTTTGTCCCAAATTTCGATTTTGCTAAAATTTTGGAGACTTACATGGCCGATAGCGAACAGCAGACGATTGTGGTTGGTGCACAGGCCCAAACGCCAAACAACACCATTACCTTGCTCGAGGCTTTGTTTATCCTTTGGAAAAGGCGTTACCTTTTGTGCCTGTTCCTTTTGGTGGGGGCTGCTATTGGTGTGGTGGTGGGGCAGTGGATTCGTCCGCAGTACACCAGCGATGCCCTGTTCCAGATAGACATTAAGGGTAACAAGTCGGCCCGCGCCTTGGGCGAGATGGGCTCTTTGCTAGAGGTGGCGAGCCCGGCCGATGCCGAAATCGAACTCATCAAGAGTCGCCTGGTTTTGAACTATGTGGTAGATCAAGAACACCTGATGTATTCGGCGACCCCCCAGGGGGCGCTTAACCGTTTGCTCCACCGCGAAGGCCGTATGGATATCGACTTCTTGAATATCCCTGAACTGGCCCGTGCCGACCGCTGGGAGGCGGTGGTAACAGGGGATAACTCTTACGCCATTTACACTCCCGAAGAGACTAAGTTGGTAGAAGGCATGGTGGGCGATTTGCTCTCGGCCCCTTATGCGGGCGATACTTTGCGCATACGAGTCAAGTTGATGCGTGCTACTTTGGGCGAAAAATTTGTGATAAAGCAGGGGAATCCTCTACTGGCGGTCCGGGGTCTTGCGGGGTCGTTGAAGGTTGCCGAGAAGGGCAAGCAGACCGGCGTAATCGGTATCTCTTACTCGCACCGTTATGCAGACCGTGCCGCCTCGATCCTCAATACCATTGCGAACACTTACGTGCGCCAGAATGTAGAGATGCGTAGCGCCGAGGCCGAAAAGACCTTGGAATTTTTGGAAACCCAGTTGCCGGGCATTAAGGCTAAACTCGACAGTTCCGAGAAGGTCCTGTCGGACTATCGTCACAGTGTTGGCTCGGTCGACATGACGGGTGAAACTCGCGCCCATCTCGATAAAGAGGTAGACTTGCAACGTCAGTTGCTGCAGTTGGAACAGCAGCGCCAGCAGGCGACGCGCCTGTTTAAAGAAGAGCACCCCTCGGTGCAGACCATTGTAAAGCAGCAAGACAGGTTGCGCGGGGAACTGGCCCGCCTCAAGAAGAGTGCAGAATCTATGCCGGTTACGCAGCAAGAAATGATCCGCTTGCAAGAAGATGTGGCGCTCAATAATGCCCAGTACACGGCCATGCTCAACAATATCCAGCAGCTGCGCGTGGTGCGCGCGGGCGAGGTGGGTAACGTGCGCGTGGTGGACTTTGCGCAGATTGAACCTATCCAGAGCAAGCCGAAAAAGCTGAACATTCTTGTATGCTGCATGGCCGCAAGCTTTATGGTGGGCGTGCTGCTGGTGTTTATGCTGCGCATGATGCGTAACGGTATCCGCAGTTCCCAGGAACTGGAGCATGCGACCAACGTGAGCGTGTTTGCCAAAATTCCGGAATCCAAGAACCGCCTTGTCAAGGACAAGCGCCGTAAACTCACTCTGGTGGAATCTTCGCCCAACGACCAGGCGAGCGAGGCGTTCCATACGCTGCAGACCGCTTTGGATTTCTCTTTGGAGGCTGGCCAGAAGGTGGTCATGACTTGCGGCTTGGTGCCGGGCGTGGGTAAGTCTTTTGTGGCCAAGAACCTGGCCGCCGTGTATGCCATGAACGGCAAGCGCGTATTGCTGATTGATGCCGATATGCGCAAGGGCGTTATCCGCAGTTCCAAGTACATAGGACTCACCGAGGTGCTTTCGGGCAAGGTGGAGTGGCGCGAGGCCGTGGCCGATGCCCGTTGCCAGAACCTGTTCGTGATGGGGTGCGGCAAGCGCCTGATGTCGCCCAGCGAACTGCTACGCCACGATAAGTTCAAGGCCTTGCTCGAAGATTTGAAGCAGGAATACGACATGATTATCGTAGATACCCCGCCGGTAAGCATGGTGACCGATGCCGAACTAATTTACCCCTTGGTAGACTTTACCCTGATGGTGGTGCATTACGGGGTCGATTCTTTGGAACAAATCAAGGAAAATTTGGCCAATTTGCGCCGTTATGCCGATAAACCTTGCGCCTTTGTGTTGAACCATTGCGAATATGAACCGGGCCACTATTATGGCTATGGTTACTACGGCAAGGGATATTATGGTAAGGGTTATTTCAGTAAATCGTAACATTTAAATAATTTATACTATATTTGTGTTTATAATCACAGTTACCGAAGAAGGAAACAAAACATGAAAAAAATACTTGGGACAGCACTACTGGCGGCTGGAATCAGCTTTGCCCAGATAGGCATGGAGGGCGGCACTGACGGTCTCCATCAGACTAACGCCAAGACCCTTGGCCAATGGAACTTTGCCGTTGGTACCGGTGGTAACATTGCCATTGACGGCTGGGCCCTTGCCCGAGGTGGTAAGTACAGCCAGGGTGGCAAGGACTATACCTTTAACTGGTGGGACTACACCCAGGCCGGTAACTTCTTCGTGAACGCCGGTTTGACCAACTGGATGGACGTGGGCGTGAGCCTCCCGGTTTACTACGAACACGCTAACTCCAATGGCCCTTCTGGTTCCAACAACATGTGGGGCACCAGCCGCGGCGACTTGAACGTGTGGTCCAAGATCCGCCTCCCGCTCGACACCAACAAGTGGTACGGCTTTGCCGCCATGCTCAACATGTACATTCCGACGGGTGAAGCCCAGGCCGGTGTGCGCCCCCGCCACGCCTGGTACCTGAACAGTAACGGCTACACCCAGCCTTACACCGCCGACGATTGGGTCTTTGGTCTTGGCCTAGTGGGTACCGCTGACCTCACCAAGCTGAACAACCCCAAGCCCTGGCGCTTTAACTTGTTTGCCCAGTACGTTTACCCGCTCGACCTGGACGAAACCCAGGTGCTCGTTTACAGCGCTGGCGTGAACTGGCTCCCCAAGAGCTGGATGGACGTGTTCTTGGAATACTCCGGCGAAGCTCGCCTGCAGACCAAGGGCATGTATAAGTTTGAACCCAGCGAAGATCCTATGATTATCACCCCGGGTCTCCGCTTCCACTTGCCGTACAACATCGACTTTGCGATGGGTCTCGAAGTGGCTGTCCGCGCCTTCAAGAATCCGTTCTACCATGGCTCGGAAGAAATGGAAGGCTGCAACGATCGCGTCATCAAGTACCAGGGCGAAGATGGCAAGAGCTACGAATACTGCTATGCTCCGACCCCGCTCGTTGCCGGTGCCGCACTCCTCACTTGGTACTTCGGTGCCGACATGTGGCGTGATACCGATGGCGATGGCGTGAAGAACAATGCAGACAAGTGCCCGCACACCAAGAAGGGTATTAAGGTCGATGCCGAAGGCTGCCCGATGGATAGCGACAAGGACGGCGTCGTAGATTCTTACGACAAGTGCCCGAACACTCCGGAAGGTGTCGCTGTGAATACCGACGGCTGCGCCGACAAGGATTCCGTGATTATGAACGGTGACAACGACCAGGTTGATTCTGCTGCTTTGAACGCTGCTGAACGCGCTCGTCTTGATTCCTTGAACCGTGTCGATACCGACAAGGACGGCATTGCCGATATTAACGACAAGTGCCCGAACACTCCGGATGGCATTGTGGTTGACTCTGTGGGTTGCATGCTCGACTTCGACGTCGACGGCGTGCCCGACAACAAGGACAAGTGCCCGAATACTCCGGAAGGCATCAGTGTCGATAGCACCGGTTGCCCGATGGACTTCGACCACGACGGCGTACCTGACAACAAGGACAAGTGCCCGAATACTGCCATGGGCGTGACGGTTGATTCTACCGGTTGCGCTGCCGATAGCGACCAGGATGGCGTTGCCGACGGTCAGGACAAGTGCCCGGGTACCGTTGCCGGCATGCCGGTTGATTCTGTGGGTTGCGTGCTCGATGGC
The DNA here is from genome assembly GCF_900177705.1 of Fibrobacter sp. UWB15. Classification (NCBI taxonomy): domain Bacteria; kingdom Pseudomonadati; phylum Fibrobacterota; class Fibrobacteria; order Fibrobacterales; family Fibrobacteraceae; genus Fibrobacter; species Fibrobacter sp. UWB15. Next base: position 1,126,147 of record NZ_FXBA01000001.1, on the reverse strand, counting down.
GACAAGGACGGCGTTCCTGACCCCAAGGACAAGTGCCCGAACACCCTCGAAGGCATTGCTGTTGACACTGTGGGTTGCGCCGTGAACAAGAAGGAAAACCTGGACGAACTCAAGAAGGGTATCCAGTTCCAGACCGGTTCTGCCAAACTCACCAAGAAGAGCTACACCACCTTGAACGACATCGCTAACCTGATGCGCAAGGTGAAGTCTGCCAACCTCGAAGTGCAGGGTCACACCGACAATACCGGTTCCGAAGCCACCAACCAGAAGCTCTCTGAAAAGCGAGCCAAGGCTGTGGTGGACCACTTGAAGAAGAAGGGTATCGAAGCTGACCGCCTGCGTGCTATCGGTTACGGTTCTGAAATGCCGATCGCCGATAACGAAACGAAGGAAGGCCGCGAACAGAACCGCCGTGTGGAACTCGTTCCGTTCGAAAAGTAATTCGTTGAATTATACAGGGGTCGGCTCCGCCGACCCCTTTTTTTTACTACTAACGTCACCCTGAACTTGTTCCCTTACGTCACCCTGACGTAGGTCAGGGTCAGCTTCCTGAACTTATGTAATGAAAAAAATATTCGTCATCCTTCTGATTTTTGCAACGGTCGCTTCCGCCCAGTCCGTCCTCGGCACAGAGCATAACCGCAACCTCCGCACGCTCGACTACCTCCCGATGCTCATGGACTACCACCGCCAGACGGTGGGCGAATCACGTCAGTTCTTTACTTACCCTCGCCGCAATTACAACTTTGTTAAAGATTTTGCAGATAAAGAAAGTAATGCGCTTGTGTACTATGCCGATTCTATAGGCGCAGGTGAAAGCGCACACCGCTTTGCGATTGCAGCCTCGCCTGTGCTAGGGATCGATTACCGCGGGGGAGAATCGCTAGGCGATACCATTTGGCCGGGCATTGATGGCGGCCTTTACTTGCGAGGCTACGCCGATTCGCTGGACTTTGATTTGGATGCCCGCATTTATTCCGAAAAGCATGCGGCCAAAAAGCCCAAGAGCTTTGACGGCGAAGTGTTTGATGTACAAACGGAAGACGGTAACGCCGGTGCCGATTACGTGAGCTATGCCCGTTACCGTGCGCACCTGGGGCTAAACTACGCCTGGGCGCGAATCTCCTTGGCTCGCGATGTTTTGCACTGGGGCCCTGGCTATTACAACAACCTGGCCTTTAACCAGTTCGCGCTTCCGTACAATATGCTCAATCTGGACTTTACCTTTGGGCCGTTGCGTGTGTTTAGCGTGTATGCCGACTTGCGCGTGAACAGCTGGAGCTACAGCAAGGACAATTTGAACGATCGTAATTTGTATGCACATCGCTATGAACTTGCCTTGGGGAACTTGACCGTGGGCATGAGCGAACTGCAGGTGCTGTACAACGAAAACAAGCCTTGGTTGTTTGTGCCGGTGGTTCCGCTGTTTATCGAAAAGGGTAATTATACCGAACGCGTGAATAACGGGGCACTCGCTTTTGATATAAATTACCGATTGTTTAATGCGGTGCGCGTGTACGGTGAATTCTTCTTGGACGACATGGAATCGCCTATGGCCGTGTACGAAAACAAGTACAGCAACAACCGCTGGGCGGGTATGCTCGGTATGCAGGCGGGGTACGATATGGTTGTGAGGGGTAAACCCCTGCAGTTGGGAACCATTGCCGAAATCGCTCGCGTGGAACCTTACACCTATTGCCATTACGACACAGCCATGGCGCAGATGGCGCACCTGGGCAAGCCTCTCGGCAACCCCAATGGCCCGAACAGCTTGGCCATTGACTGGACTTTGTACGGCGATTTGGGCTTGGGCGGATTTTCTAACTTGTTCGTAGGCGTCCACCACAAGTGGTTGTGGAAGGGTGTTGACGCCGGTAGCGATATCGATGACCCCTACAAGACTCGCCGTAAGCGCTTTATTCATAGCGCCCCCCTGCATTATTCGCTCGCCCCCGCCTTGAGCTACCGCGGGGCTCATGTGGCCTTTATGGGGGAATACGGATTTTTTGATGATAAATTCGTAAACTTGCGATTGGTGTTTATGCTGTAAGGTAAGATTATTTTATATTTGGCGTATCAGAAGGGGCATTAAATGTTTAACGAGAAAGTCAAGAATTTGTTCAATAGCTTTAGACTGCGTAAGCGTGTGCTGGCGGCGGTCGACGCCTTTATCGTGGTGGCGGCTGCGCTTTTTGCCAACTGGCCGTTGCCCGCGGTTGCTGAACGAATTGACCGCCCCGAGCTTTTGATTATTGCGGTGACCTGCGTCTTTTGTTGCTTTGCGAGCCTGCTCTTTTTTGGTGCGTACAATAAGCTGTGGCGTTACTTTAGCAAGCGCGACTACCTGAGCTGCATTAAGGGTGTTGTCGGCGGCATGTTGGTCGCTTACGGTCTGGTGTATTTGTTCCAGCGTCAGGTTTTTGTGGAATTCGCCGTGTTGCATACCTTGGTAGCCATTGTGGGCGTGTGCGCCTTCCGTTATATGTTCCGTGGCACTTTTGTGTCCCTGGTGCGTACGGGTTACAAAGAGGCGAGCCTGGCCAACAAGACCCGCACCATGATTGTGGGGGCTGGTTCTGCCGCCCAGATGTTGATCAAGGAAATCCGCAACAACCAGGCCGACGAAGAAGAAGGCCTTAAGTCTAGCGTGGCGACTCACTTGAACCCGGTTTGCCTGGTTGATGATGACCGCTACAAGATTGGCAAGATGTTCGAAGGAGTGCTGGTGGCCGGTTCTACCTCCGACATTCCGAAGATCGTGAGGGAAGAACGCATCGAGCAGATTATCTTGGCGATTCCCAGTTGCCCGCCCAAGGACCGCCAGACCATTCTGGATATTTGCGGCAAGACGGGCGTGCCCGTGAAGGTGTTGCCCTTTATCGGTAGCCTGTTGGATACCTCGAACATTGGCGATGGCACCACCAGTTACGTGAACCAGATTCGCGACATTAACGTAGAAGACTTGCTGGGCCGCGACCCTATTCGCTTTGACAATAAGGATATCCGCGACTTTATCGAGGGCAAGGTCTGCTTGGTGTCGGGTGGCGGCGGCAGTATCGGTAGCGAACTGGTGCGCCAGATTGCGAAGTATAACCCCAAGCAGGTGATTATCGTGGACATTTACGAAAACAATGCCTACGATATTCAGCAGGAATTGCGCATGGAATACGGCGACAAGCTGAACCTGGTGACTTTGATCGCCTCGGTGCGCGACTACTTCCGCATGAACCAGATCTTTAAGAAGTATAAGCCCCAGGTGGTGTTCCACGCGGCGGCCCACAAGCATGTGCCGCTCATGGAAAACAACCCCATGGAAGCAATCAAGAACAACGTGATTGGTACGTTTAATATGGGAACGCTCGCGGTTCTGAACGGCGTCAAGAAGTTCGTGATGATCAGTACCGACAAGGCGGTGAACCCCACTAACGTGATGGGTGCCTCTAAGCGCTGCTGCGAAATGATTGTGCAGTTTCTGGCCCAGCAGAAGAGCGGCGATACCGAATTCGTGACGACTCGCTTTGGCAATGTGCTGGGTTCGAACGGTTCCGTGATTCCGCTGTTCAAGCGCCAGATTGAACAGGGCAAGCCTGTGACGGTGACTCACCCCGACATTATCCGCTACTTCATGACGATTCCGGAGGCGGTGAGCCTGGTGCTAGAGGCTGCCTCGATTGCTCACGGTGGCGAAATCTTTGTGCTCGATATGGGCCACCCGGTAAAGATCGTGACTTTGGCCGAAAACTTGATCCGCATGTACGGCAAGGTGCCTTACAAGGATGTTCCAATCAAGTTTACGGGGTTGCGCCCGGGCGAAAAGCTGCTCGAAGAGCTGCTCATGAGCGAAGAAGGCCTGCAAAAGACCAAGAATAAGTTGATTTACATCGGTAAGCAGATCGAAATTGACATGGACAAGTTCATTAACCAGCTGTGGAACTTGAAGAACGCCGCTAGTGCCAACGATGACCAGAAGGCCATCAAGGCGCTCCATGAGATTGTGCCCACCTTCACCACCCCCGAAGAATTCAACCGCACCGTCAAGATGCCCGCGGTGTAGCCTTAAGTGGCCCACCTCCGGTGCCCCCACCAACCCGACCCTATTCTACTTATGTCACCCTGACGTTACCACTAACGTCACCCTGACGAAGGTCAGGGTCAGCATGACTTCAGTGTGACAATTATTGTCAGGAGAAATAATGTATTTTCTGTAGCATGAAATCGAATGCTACTTATTACACATACATTTTAAGCAACTACAGTGCAAATGTCTTATACATCGGCATAACCAATAACCTTACGAAGCGTTTTCTAGAACACAAATATAAGGTTCATCCCAAAAGTTTCACTGCAAAGTATACGGTCGATAGACTGGTGCATTTTGAATGCTTTCCTTCTCCACAAGATGCTATTGCCCGCGAAAAGCAGTTGAAAAACTGGCATCGCGATTGGAAAATCAACTTGATAAAGAAAGATAATCCCCTGTGGGAGGATTTATCGAGTAAGATTATGGATTAAAGGCCTACAATAGCTCGGCCTCTTTCAAAATCAAATCAGCCTTACGAATCTGCTCGGAAAAATCCTGCTTTTTGCGCACCTTTGTAGTGCGTTCGGCCGCGAGGGCGAACGCCAAGGCTTCTCGCCCTTTCAAGGTCGGTATAGGTCTGATCTCAAGTGCCATAGTTTAAATATAGAATTAACTCAACCAAAATGCAACAATACACGTAATAGAACACACCAAATCTAGATACTGAAAATGCAAATCGTGCAATCAGTAGATTGCAAGGATTGTAAAAAAAAGGCGGGGGTTTATACTTAAGTGAGAAAGCAGATGCTGACCTACGTCAGCATGACACGTTGGTGGGAATGCCGATGCTGACATGCGTCAGCATGACACCTTAAGTTAGAACTGGAAGTAGATGAAGGGGCAGGAGTCGGCGCTCATGAACTGGTAGATCACGAAGATGATGAACGCGGAGCTTGCCACCATAAGCGGGATAGGCTGCGAGGCAAACGCGATGCGGTAGCGGCTCTTGACCTTCTTGGGAATCCAGTGGATGAGCATGCCTGCGACAAATACCAGAATAATGTTGATGTGTTCCCAGGCGATTGTGCCAAGGGTTCCCCATTTCCAGGCGGTGCCCATTTGCTGCACCATGTTCTTGGCGGTGTTCCAGGCGACTTCGTTGGCTTCGGCGGGGTCGAGGTTCGAACCCGCACGGAAGAACAAGCGTGTGAACGTAATGAAGATGAACGTGAGCGACACGTTCCAGGCCACGTAAATGCCGTGGATGTATTTGTCGCTGAACAGGCGGAAAATCAGCACCGAGTAAATGCCGGTAAACAAGATGCCAAAATAGGCCGCGGTGATCGCGAAAATGGCGATGTGGGTCTGCTTGAATATGATGGCGCTCGAGGCGAACAAAATGAATGAGGCGGCGGCGCGGAAGTTGTGGCTACGTTTGACCCAGATTTTGTTGAACACTTGGCCAAAGCCGTTCAGGCCGCCCCAAATGATAAAGTTCCAGCTGGCACCGTGCCACCAACCGCCCACAATCTGCGTAGACATGGCGTTCATGTTGGTAGTAATGAACTTGCGTGAATCGGGCTTGAGGTAGGCGTAAATGCCGATGTAGATAAAGAATACGCCGAGTGCGATACCCACCCAGACGCTGCCCGAAAGCATAATGGCCACGAGGCTGAGGAATCCCATCCAGAAGAAGGTGCCCACGGAGGCGCCGCGGTTACCGCCCAGCGGAATGTACAGGTAGTCGCGCCACCAGCTCGAAAGCGATATGTGCCAACGACGCCAGAATTCGGTGGGGCTGAGCGCCTTGTAGGGGCTGTTGAAGTTTTGCGGCAGGCGGAAACCCATGAGTAGCGCCACGCCAATGGCGATGTCGGTGTAGCCCGAGAAGTCGGCGTACACCTGCAGCGAGTAGGCAAAGAGTGCAATCAGGTTTTCGAGGCCGGTAAACAGCAGGGGAGTGTCAAAGACTCGGTCCACGAAGTTGGTGGCCAGGTAGTCGCTCAAGATGATTTTTTTGGCGAGGCCGTTCAAAATCCAGAATACGGCGATGCCGAAGGTGCGGCGCGGCAAGAAGAAGTTCTTGTACAGCTGCGGCACGAATTTATCGGCGCGAACGATGGGGCCCGCCACCAGCTGCGGGAAGAACGAAAGGTAAAAGCCGAAATCCAGAATGTTCTTGACCGCAGAAATCTTGCCACGGTAAATGTCGATGCAGTAGCTCATGGCCTGGAAGGTGAAGAATGAGATACCCACCGGCAGAATAATGGTGTCGACCAGCGAATGGGTGCCGAACATCTTGTTGCTAGCCGCCGCGAAGAAGTTGTATACGTGCAACTCGATACCGGTAAAGTCGTAGAGGGCGTCCAGGAAGAAGTAGGAATACTTATAGTAGCAGAGCACCAGCAGGTCGATGATGACCACGATAATCATCAGGAATTTCTTTTTCCACTGGGCTTCGGCGCGTTCGATCCACTTGCCAATGAAGAAGTTCGCTACGACGCAGAATATAAGAATGCAAACGTAGCTGCCGCTCGTTTTGTAGTAGAAGAACAAGCTTGTGGCAAACAAGAAGGCGTTACGCAGCGCAATGCGGTTCTTGATTAAGGTGAGGAACGCGAAGACAACGGCGAAGAATCCCCAGAAGTAGAACTGCGTAAACAGCAGCGGGCTGTTAGCGTCAAATGCGAAAGTGCGCGTGAGGAAAGGTATTAAATAGTCGAGCATAGGAGTAGGAAGTAGACAGTAGGCAGTAGACAGTGGTTAGGTTAGTCTTTCCTCTTTTCGGCGGGGAGGTTTGCGATGTGTTCCTGGTAGCTGTTGATGATCGCTTTGTAGAACAGGTCGCCGAGCAGGTTGTAGCCTGCCAGCTTGAAGTGGACTTTGTCCGCCTTGGCGAGATCAGCCTTTTCCCACTTGGCCATGGAACCCAGCCCCCCCATAATTCCGAATTTGTCCCATACGCCGGCTTTGTACTTTTCGGCCAGGGCGAAGAACGCCTTGCGGGCGACGTCGCCGTTGGGGTGTTGCACAAAACGTTTCTTTTTGATCTTGCGGTACATGTCGTTGTTGGTCTCAAAGATAATGGCTGCGTTGGGGTTCACCTTTTTGATGCGGGCGATAAGCTTGTCGTAATCGTCGCGGAATTGCTTGTCGTTGAACTTTTCGACGTTCGCGTCGTTGATGCCGATGGCGAAAATCACCAGGTCGGGCTTGTAGTAGGCGAGCTGCTTTTCGAACAGCGGGCAGATTTCTTCAAAGTAGTCGTGAACCTTGGCGCCGTTGATGCCTACACCGGTGTAGGTGATGCCCGGGTTGTTTGTTTCGGTGAGAATGCCGGTGAGCGTAAAGCGCGGGCGGGCGTTTTTCTTAGCCGAATCGGGCGTGGCTGCTTCGGGGGCGGCCACGGCGGCGTTTGTGGAATCGAGCTTGGCAAGGCAGGCGGTGTCGAGTACATCGCATTCACCCTGGAACATAGAATCGCGCGCCACTTCGGGGAGCGCTACGTTGTTTGGAATCTTGGCGGGAGGTGCCTCGGGTTCTTTTTTGTTCTGGGCGGTGTCGCCGTTTGCCTTTTTCAGGGAATCTTCTTTGGCGCGGGCAATGGAATCTTGAATCAGCGAGTCGGTAATGAACTGCGCGATAGTCGCCTGCTGTAGGGAATCCATCCAGCGGAAGAAAATCTGTATGGTATCAATAGGGCGCGGGCTTTCGAACACGTAGCTTTGACTTGTGGTGTCCAGCTTGCCGTAAATTTCCATGGTGTCTACACGGAGCACGGGTACCACGTCGTTGTTGTCGCTGTAGCCGAACAGGCGGAACTTGGTTTCGCCCCACAGTGGTTCGGAATTGTACCTGTCCAAAAGCAACGTGATTTCGGCGCGGGGGTCGCTGGTGCTTACGGCAATGCCGAGAAGACCGAGAGGCTTTTTGATTTCGCTTTGCACGTTCTTGTTCATGTCCCAGATGCCCTTGTAGGCGCTGGAATAGCTTGCCGGCGTGTTGGTGCGGGCGGCGGAGTAGGGGAACACGAATCCGCGACCGGCAGAAGCCCCTGGGTATTCCTTAATGAAGTGCTCGCGGATACGGCCAGAGATCACGTCGGCTTGCAGGTGCGAACCGCCAATATGCAGAATGCGCACTTGACCGCGGTTTTCGAACACTAGGGTATCCATCTTGTTAAAGAACGGCGTAAACGAGTTGTTGCCCTTGGGGAACTGAATACGGTTTTGCGTGGTGTCGATAAAGTCGTAACGGGACAAGTCCAGGTTATAGGCGCCGGGGGCATGCTTCCCCTTGTCGGCGGCGAGTACACTTGTGGTGAGCGCTGCAATTAAGGCTACGGTCAGAAATCTCACTTCTTAGCTCCTCCTTTGGCCTTCTTAGTTCTTCTCTTGACGTTCAGGAACGTACGTTCCGGCAGAGCGTTCTTTTCTTTTTCGATTTGTTCTTCGGTGCTCCACTTGTGAATGTCTTTCAGTTTTTCGTCGCTAATGTTGTGGCGATCGCGGAACTTGAAGTAGTCGTAGTGCATGCGCAGTGCCGAGCAGAACAGGTCGCCCATATAGGCTGCACCGCGGCGCGTAAAGTGAATATGGTCGGTAAAGCCGAGTGCAGGTTCCTTGTTCACCCACTTGATCATGGCGCCGTTGCCACCCATCACGCGGTGCATATCCCAGTAGGCGGCTCCGTTGTCCAGGGCTACTTCGCGCAGCGCCTTGATGGTCATGTTGAGTGCAGCGTAGGTCTGCCACTGGCCGTCTTTTTGGCGTGCCATGTCGGCGGGGCCAATAAACAGAATATCGGCATCGGGGTTCGCTTTTTGCACGGCCTGAATCTGGCGGGTAATAAGCTTTTTGGTCCACTCGATGTTGCTGGAACTGGTGCTGGGCACAAGGTTACCGCCGTATTCCATAATCACGAGGCGGGCGTTCATGGCCTTGTAAGATTCAGCCAAAAGTTCGGTGTCGATGCGGTGGAATATGGTTCCCGAAGAACCGCGCATGGCTACGTTGTCGACGGCTACACCATAAGCACCGTCGGCGGCGATAGCGTAAATTTCGGCGTTGCCCGAAAGGTACATCTTGGCGATCGAGGTGGTGTCCTTTAACTTCCAGGTGTACACTTTGAGTTTGTTGTAAGTGTCGACAGTCGGTTCGCCAGCGTCGACCACCTTGGTGGAGTGCTTTTCTTTGGGCGTTCCGTCGTCGTTTTGACCTACGGTGTCTACAACGGTCTGGTTCACGTTGAGCCTTACCTTGAGGCGGCCGCTCTTGTTGGTCAGGAGCCTAATCGTCTTGTAGGCACCCACGTGCGGGAATTGGCCCTTGCGTTCTTTGCGGCGCTGAATCGTAATGGTGGCATCGCCATTGAGTTTGGCGAGCTGTGCCAAAGGCCCATAGCGGCTGTGGTCCGCTTCTTCGTCTTTGGGACCAAACAGAATGTAGCGTGAAAGCGCACCCGAACTGGCGTGACTGGTGGTCTGCGACGGAACCGTCATAATGGCGGGCATCATGCCGGGGCCTGCACCGCCGAATTCATCTTGCAAGTCTTCGCGAATAGTGGCCGAGATTCGGTCTTCTTCAAGCTGCGAGTCGCCGTAGTGAACAATGTGCACCACGGTGCTTTCGAGTGCTGCAAGTTCCAGGTGCAAGAAGAATCGGTCGAACCACGTAGGGTCGTTGTTGGGTAAATCGAATCGTGTCCTGCCCTTTTCGAAAAAGTCCTCGTAGAACTTGAGGGAATCGCTGAAGGCGGCGAATTGCTGCCGCTTGGTCGCTTCCATCATTTCGCGGATTGCTTCTTCGGGGTCGGCCGCCGCGGTAGAATCGCTGAGCGAATCGGCTTCGGACTGCTTCTCGAAGATTTCGGTGAGCTTCGGGTAGCGGAGCGTTTTGTCGCCCACATGAATACCGTCGTTCGGGTAGATGAGGGCAATAATGCCCAGCACCGCGAACAGGCTGATGATAGAAAGGAGGACTTTTAGGGGGGACATCATAGGGGAGTAGACAGTAGACGGTAGGAAGTAGACAGTGTGTCATCCTGAGCGAAGTCGAAGGATCTATGCTTTCAGCCTCTCGATGATAGAGGTTACGTTTCCTACGAACATTTCGCCGGTGCGCATGTCCTTGTATTCGAATTCACCTTCGGCGGCCTTGGAACCGTCGACATACACGACGATTTTGGCGCCTTGATAGTTGGCCTGGTCAAGCTGCTTACCCATCTTCATGGCGGCGAGCGGGTGAGCGACCGAGAACGGCTTGGCGTTCGTGTTACCTGCGGCGTTGCGGAATACCTGGGCGGTTTCGAACACCTTCTTCATGTCGTTTGTAAAGCTTGCGATGTAGAAGTCTACGCTTTGCTTCGGGCTCGGGAGCAACTTGTGTTCGGCGAGCAAGTCTGCGAGCACCACGTCGCCCATGCCAAAGCCAACGCCCGGGATGCGTTCGCCGCCGAGCTTTTCGGTGAGGCTGTCGTAGCGGCCACCGCCAGCGATAGCACGCATGGATTTACCCTTGTCGAATACTTCGAATACGATGCCTGTGTAGTAGGCGAGGCCGCGAACAATGGAGAGGTCCAGGTTCACGCATTCGCCGTAGCCTGCTGCGGTAAGCGTTGCGAACAGGTCTTCAATTTCGGCGAGGGCGGCAGTCGCGTTTTCGCTATGCACCTTAGTCTTGACTTCTTCGATGCTCTTGCAACTCATGAAGTCGTCGAGCTTTTTCACCTGGTCTTCGCTGAGACCTGCATCGGCCAGAGCCTTGGCAAATGCTTCGGGGCCGATTTTCAGGCGACGATCAAGCACCGGGTAAACGAGCGCCGGATTCGGGGCGCCGATTTCTTCGAGGTAAGTGGCCAAAAGCTTTCGGCTAGAGACGCCAATCGCAAATTCGCCGTCCTTGAGGCCGAACTTGCGGAGCATGGTAGCAATGGCTGCCATCAGGTCGGCTTCGGCGTAGATGCTTTCGGTACCGATAATATCCATGTTCAGCTGGAAGAATTCGCGGAGGCGGCCCTTCTGAGCCTTTTCGTAACGGAACAGGCGCGGCATGCTGAACCACTTGAAAGGCTTCTTGAGTTCGCGGGCCTTCTGAATCACGAGGCGAGCGAGCGTCGGGGTCATTTCGGGGCGGAGTGCGATTTCGCGGTCGCCCTTGTCTTTAAAGTTGTAAAGCTGGCTTACGATTTCTTCGCCGGACTTGCCTGTATAAAGCTCCAGATGTTCAAACATCGGGCCTTCGTATTCTTCGTAGGCAAAAGATTCGGCGACGCTACGCCAGGTGTCAAAAATGTAATTCTGGATGCGCTCGGCTTCCGGGTAAAAATCGCGTGTGCCCTTAGGCAACTGAGGAATAGAAATGCTCATAGTGAGCGTAAATATAGTTATTTCACCTCAATCATCGGGCTGGTTTCGCTGAGCAAGTAGGTCCATTCCTCGCGAATCTTGTTGTATTCAGCCGGGTCGGCGTAGAGTGCGAAGGTGGTCCACTTGATGCTGTTCTTGCCGTCGAAATTCTTCTCGTAGCTCACGTAATCCGGGTCGCGGTTAAGCGGCTTCGGGCCAGTAATCTTGATTGTCTTGCCGCTTGCTGCCGTGACACTTAATTTGTATGCAAACTGCGTTTCGTGCGGCATGCGAATCGGGTGGTGGCGCTTGGAAACCTTCGGGAGCTTGAACAGGCTGCGTTCCCACACGTTCGGGAATCGTCCCTTGAGTTCAGAACCGTTCTGGCCGAAGTATCCCTTGGAGGCGTAAGTCACAATCAGGGCGAGCGGCTTGTTGAATTCGGCGAGGTTTTCGATGCGGATGTTTCCGATGCTTACGTCGGGGATGCCCGAAGCGAGGAAGTCTTCCATCAGCTTTTCCTGTTCTTTGGCGTCGCGGCCAAAGAAGCGGTTACGCATGACGCTTGCAAACTTGCCCTGCAGCGAAATCGAGTCGCGGAATTCGCAGGCGCCGTCGTTTCCGATAAACAGGCGGTGCTCGATGCCAATCTGGTGCTCCTGATTGTCTTCCAAAATCGGCGTGGTGACCACGTGGCTGCTGTCGTCGTTGATCACGAGTGCGACTTTGCCTTCCATGTCGAGCGGTACGGGGCGATCGTTGCCGGTCTTGTCGGTGGCGTCGACCCATCGCTCGGTGACTTGACCTTGCGCCGGAATGTAGAGGATCATGTGGTTGAACTGCTGGATAGTCGGGAGACCGGCAAAGCCTTCTTCGGTCAGGTGAATGGCGGTGAGATAGCTCTTGACGCCGATGGATTCGAGCATTTCCTTGAGCAAGAGCGCCATGTCCTTGCAGTCGCCCTGATGCTTTTTCAGCGTGACTTCGGCGGTTTGCGGAATCAGGCTGTGGCCACCGAATCGAATGTCGCGGTAGCGGATATCGTGGCGTACAAAGTTCACGATGGCCTTGACGGCGTTGTCGTTTGCCTTGCTACCGCGGACTTCGCGGGCCTTTTCACGCACGCTCACGGCCTGCTTGAACTGGTGCTTGATTAGGTTCTGGTAATCTTCGCCCACGTTCTTCCATTCCTGCTTGCCGGTAAGCATCAGGCCTGCGCCAAAGTCGCGGTACACGGGCATGTAAAGTTCCTTGCGGATAATGACCGGATTGTCGATCTTCCATTCGATGCCGCCCTTGATGGCCTTCTTTTCGAGCGGGCCGTATTCTTCGGTCACAAAACGGGCGGTGTCGGCGTAAATGCGGAAGCTGGACTGGCCTACAGGGACGTCCTTGCTGCTTATGAAGTCGGTGTAGGGAATCATGCCCTTGTTTTCGATATTCGTGCGGCTGAACTGCAGGTAAATAAAGTCGCCCGGCTCCAGTTCCTGCAGCGGGAAATGCGCCGTCTGCGATTCATTCTGGCCGCCGATTTCGGTGGCGTAGGTAATGTAGGCACCGTTCAGGTTCGCCTTCTGCTTCAGGTTCCAGTTGCTGTCGTAGACTTCGAGGGCGTTCAGGTAAATGCGGTCGAATCCCGGCAAGAAGTCGAAGGTGAATTCGCGATAAATGGCGGCGCCGCGAATGTCGAGGATTTCCATGAGCATTTCGTCGGTGCGGACCCAGTTCGCGCCCTTTTCGGCTTTCAAGGTCTGCTTATTGTAGTGAACAACCGCGGGGAAGTCGCCTTCGGTGCCCTGTTTCTTGGCGCTTTCGCTGAGGAGGCCCTTCAGGTTCTTGGTGCGTTCTTCCACCGGCGTAATTGGCTTTTGCAGCGTGCGGTTGTCTGCCTTGCCGAGGAATGCCTTCGTGGCGGAGAGGAAACTCTTGGCGTCTTCGTTATCGGGCTTTAAGGCGAGTGCCTTGGTGAGCGACTTTTCGGCGTCGCGGTAGTTGCGGCTGTAAAAGAGAATTTTGCCCTGCGTGGTCCAAATCTTGTAGTCGTTACGGTCCTTGGCCAAGGTTTCTTCGCTAATGGCGCGGGCTTCTTCGTAGCGGCCAAGGAACATGAGGGCATCCATCAAGGTGCTTCCGAGTTCCACGCTCATGCCAAAGCGGCGGCGCACCTGGTAAAGAATGTCGACGGCTTCGGCGTACTGGTCAAGGCCCATGTAAGTTTTCGCGAGGTAGACGCCCAGGCGGCTGCTCGGCTGCGTGTCGTAAAGGCGTTGCACCACCACCAGCGACTGGTTTCGCTGACCGAGTCCCCAGAGGGCGTCGCTCAAGTTGATTACGTATTCCGGATTGTTCGGCGTGTAGCGGAGGGCTGCTTCGGCACATTCGCGGGCGCGGCCGTAGTCGAACAGGGCTTCGTACATTTCGCCCAAAATCGAGAGCAGTTTGCCGTTCTTTTGCACCAGTTCGCGCTGGCTTTCAAAGTGGCTGATGCCCGGGCCGTAAAGTTCCTTCATCTGGTACACGAATCCGCAGTTGATCAGGTAGAGAGGCTCTTCGGGGTCCATGCGGTTCGCGCGTTCAAAGTAGCTGAGCGCCACCAGCGGCTGGTTTTCGAGCAGGCGCAGAATGCCCACCTGGCTCATGATGGCGGCGTTGAACTTGGCGAGCTTTTTGGCGGATTCGGGGTCGGCGGCCGCGTTCTTGGCGGCCGGATTTTCGCCCACGGTCAGGCCATCGATACCATGTTGCATGACCTTGGCGTATTTTTTCTTGTTCACGCCCTGGGTCCAGCTCACAATCAAGATTCCGCGGCCGTCGTCATAGAAATAGCGGCCTGTATAGTAGAAGTCGAACTTGTTGACCACGTGAGTCAGGGTAAAGTCTTGCGCGTAGCGGTCGCCGACCTTTTGGCGGTGCATTTCAAGTGTGGGATTGTTGGGGTCGACACCCAGGCGCACGAGCAGAACCTTGAACAAATCCTGCTGCGAGACGGCGTCGCTTTCAACGGTTGCCCCGTAAACGAACAGCGAAACGTCTTCGGCCTTGTTGCTGAGCACCAGGTCGGGGTCGTCGTTCTGACGGGCGATACCTGTCCAGTGATGCCAGAGGGTGTCTTTGACTGCCCAGGTGTAGCCGAGCGTGGGGGAGTCAAAGCTTTGCACGTTGTTCGGCGAAAGTTCGGGGCCCTCGCTTGCCGCAGTTTCGCGCATGCTGAAGTTCGCGAAGAATTCCTTCCATTCGTTCTTGAGTTCGCCGACGGCCGGGGTGACATCAGTTGCGGAAAGGGTGAGCGTGTACACGCGGCTCCCAGCGCCTGTTACAAAGCCGACGGCCTCGTAGGGGCTGTCGTAGCGCTTGCCGGCGACATCGAAGAATACGCCGGTACCGCCAAAGTTTTCTTCGGGGTAGGTCTCGGCGAGAGTCGCCTTCTTGCCGCTGCTTTCAAAAGCCTGCATTTCCATCTGGGCGCGGTCCATGAGTCGCATGGGTTCGCCCTTCGGGAGTTCGATTTCGACCAGGACCGCGCGGCGTCCCGTGCTCGCGTTGTAAAATTCGTAGGGGACGCCGCTCTCGTGGGCGCTCCCATCGTCATCGCCCACGAGCGCCCAGTCACCTGCGGGCAGCGTAAAGCTGAATCCGTCGCTCCCGATAGCGCCGGGTGCGTTCTTGCGGGTGGAATTCGAGGCGCTGCCAGAAGGAGCGGACGAGCTTTCGTTAAAATAATCGTCGGTGTAGCTCCCGGAATTAGCAGCCTGTGAACCTTCGGACTGCGGGTCCGATTCGGTGAGCGGCTGGCCGTTGCCGGCACAAGAAACTAAAGAAACAACAAATAACAGCCCAAACAGCGGGGCGCAAAAACTGGGTATACGACCAATTTTTTTAAACAAAGGGTTGCTCATGACGACAAAAATAAAAAAACGGGGCTCGCGAGCCCCACCTTTTCGTAGTCCAAAGTGGAATAACGATTGTATTGTACATTTGGTATCATACAAAAGCAAAAATCTTTTTACGTTGTTCGGCTGCTAAAAAAGGGGTGCAAAATTCCCAATTTTTCTGAATCTGGCGTGTTATATAGAGGAGCCTTTCGACGTTTTTGGGTTCCAGGTAGATGATAACAATGAAAATAGGAAAACTATGACTGAAAAGAAAAATAATGCACGCCGTGCACATCCGTAATGAAGATTCATCAGGAAAACCGCGTGTTTGATGGACTCCCGACAATGGCAATCATCTTTTATAACGGACGTGAAAATTGGAATCCTTTGAAAAACCTTGAAGACGGGTACCCGGAATTTTTCCATGGTCGCGTGCTTCCGTTTGCATGTTCGTTTGTGAACATGGCCGACATTCCTGACAGCGATTGTCTCGCTTGCGAAGACATCGCGACAGGCATGGGAATTACCGCGATGAAGTACGCTTTTAACAAGGACAATCTTCGTTCAAAGTTGTTACAGTTTAAGGAATCATTCCAGAAATTGCCCGCAAACGAAGGTTCTACTCTTCTGGGTAAAATTAATGTATATTTAAAGGAGTATATTGATGAAGACTATCTGAAGGAGTTGGAAATGGCATTCAAAAGTGTAGGACAGAAGTACGGCTTTGTGAGCGCCGGCGACGTGTTCCGCAAGCGCCTTGCGGATGCACATGCTGAAACTCAAAAGAAAGTTGCACAGGCTCGCGCAGAGGCACATCAAGAGATAGAAGATAAACTTGCGCAGAACAAAGCTGATACAGAAGCGGTTCTTCGCGAAATTGGACTTTCTGAAGATAAAATTGTGGAAGTTCAAACTCGACTAGAGGCTCTTCAGCAAAGTCGTCTTGCAAAATAGTTTAGTTGTTTTTTTTCTAGAACGAAAGCCAGCTTGTAAGGCTGGCTTTTTAGTTGCTATATTTTGCAAAAAATCAGTGGGATTTTACAAATGGAGGTTTTGTGAAGATTTTTAAAAGCGCCCTTGCCCTGTCTGTTCTCCTGACGATGCTTGTTGCATGCGGAGACGATTCTTCCTCTTCAGTGTCCCCTGATTCGGGTGCTTCTATAAGCGACGGCAACGAATCTAGTTCGTCGAACAAAGACGGTTCCTCGTCATCTCAAAAAAATTCGAAAAATTCCAGTTCCTCGGTGGACAAGAAATCCTCAAGCTCTGAACAGGGAAATAGCTCTGTAGGTGGTAAGAGCAGTAGCTCGTCGGCGGTGAAGTCGAGTAGTAGTTTCAAACTCGAACCAGTTTGCGAAGATGGCGAAACTACCATTGATGAAGCTTTTGGTATGTATATTTATGAGACATGTAGGGACGGCTTTTGGGACGCTGATTCATCGAAAAGTAAAAGTGTTGTAGATTCCCTTGCCGCAATCGAGAAAAACAAGGAACATCCGAATATGGATAGCTTGTTTGCCGGTTACGATGGTGAATACTTCGAATTTGAAGATTCGCGTGATGGCCATAAGTACAAGTACATAGAATTTCATGGCTATACGGACGATATCGGTAGCCATGCGACGTTTTACGTGATGGCAGAAAACCTGAATTATGGCAAGATGGTCCCTAGCGGTACGACAAAATTTGACGACAATGTGACAGAAAAATTGTGCTATGTAGACGATGAGTGGTTCTGTGATAACCATTTTGGTGGACTTTACTCCTGGGCAGAGGCTATGAATTTGCCAAAGGTTTGCGATTCCGTTGATATTGAAAGTAATGACGCTTGCAAAGCTTTATCGGAAGAAAATAAAAGAACTTTGGGTAGTGATTACTTGAATATTCGTTGGCAGGGAATTTGTCCTGAGGGTTGGCATATTATGAACCGCAGAGAATGGTTGTATACTCGGGGTGATATACGTTCTCAAATTCTATGGGAAAAGAATGCGGGGCGCAATGCTGGTGGCTTGGCGATTATTCCAACTGGTAATGGATATACCGGTATACATGAGTATACGTATATGTGGCTTCCTGCGGTAGAAGATAAATATACTTATACTTCTAGTTTTACAAAAAGTTCATCTGAAACATCTGTTATTAAATGGGGAAGGGACTCGTTCCAGTCAGTCCGTTGTGTAATGGACGCTAATAACTCTTTGTCTGAAAACTAATTAAATCACCAAAAATTTTAACAATAAAATTAGGGCGTGAGGGGCATGCCCTAAGGCGTAAGAAAATGTGTCGTTGAGCGAACATTAGAGGCCGAAGGCCGAATCCATGTGAGCTTAAAGCCCCATGCGTTAAGCTGGGGCTGTAGCGAGAGTGAGACGAGCACATTTCTGGAGCCGTGGGCTGCTTGGAAACAGGAGCGTTTTCTCTCGGATGGGAGAGGAGGTCCCCGCCTTCGCGGGGAAGACAAATCAGGCGGCCGGGGCGTTGCGGGGCGGCGAGCGCCCGCAGAGGGGGTGCTGGAAGACCCGGCGGAGCCGGGGCTGCAAGTAGGGGGAGGCGTCCCCCTTCCGACCACTAGCGGCGGTTTGACCCCAAAAATTCAAAAAAATGCTGAAAAGACCTAGTCCGTTTAGGTAAATTTTTGTATCTTTCCGCCCAAGAACGCACCACCTTATGGTGGGTAGCAATTTCACAATAAAACAAAAGGATCCAATAATGGCTCTCAAACTCGGTATCAATGGTTTCGGTCGTATCGGCCGTATGGTGTTCCGCGCTGCTGTGGAAAACTTCTCTAACGACATCAAGGTTGTCGGTATCAACGACCTTCTCGACGCTGACTACCTCGCTTACATGCTGAAGTATGACTCCGTCCACGGCGCTTTCAACCACGACATCAAGGTGGAAGGCAACTTCCTCATCGTCGATGGCAACAAGATTCAGATCTTCGCCGAAAAGGATCCGTCCGCAATCACTTGGGGTGCCCTCGATGTTGACGTCGTTGTGGAATCCACCGGCTTCTTCCTGACCGAAGAACTCGCTTCTGCTCACCTCAAGGCTGGTGCTAAGAAGGTGATCATGTCTGCTCCGTCCAAGGACGCAACTCCGATGTTCGTCTATGGTGTTAACCACAAGACCTACGCTGGCCAGAAGATCATCTCCAACGCTTCCTGCACCACCAACTGCCTTGCCCCGATTTCCAAGGTTCTCGATGAAAAGTTCGGCATCGTCCGTGGCCTCATGACCACCGTTCACGCTGCAACTGCTACTCAGAAGACCGTTGACGGCCCGTCCAAGAAGGACTGGCGCGGTGGCCGTGGCATCCTCGAAAACATCATCCCGTCTTCTACGGGTGCTGCTAAGGCCGTGGGTAAGGTTCTCCCGCAGCTCAACGGCAAGCTCACCGGTATGTCTATGCGCGTTCCGACTTCCGACGTGTCCGTTGTTGACCTGACTGTCGAACTCAAGAAGGCTTGCACTTACGAAGAAATCTGCGCTGCCATGAAGGAAGCTTCTGAAGGCGAACTCAAGGGCATCCTCGGTTACACCGACGAAGCCGTTGTTTCTACCGACTTCCGCAACTGCCCGAAGACCTCCATCTTCGACGCCAAGGCCGGTATCCAGCTCGACCCGACTTTCGTTAAGGTTGTGTCCTGGTACGATAACGAATGGGGCTACAGCAACAAGGTTTGCGAAATGGCCCGCGTGATCGCCAAGTAAGATTTCTAGATAGCGTTAGTCGTGCGGACGCCACTTAGTTTTCCGCACTTCCGCTAAGAAACCTTTTAGGAACCCTGCCCAAGCGGCGGGGTTTCTTTTTTTTGTCCTGACGGAACCCCCGGCGGGGAGTTTTTTTATATTTTGCACAAACTTTTTTGGGGGCTATAAATGCCGTATTCTTTGTTTTTCGCTTTATTTTTTGCATTAATCCTTGCTGCTTGCGGGGGCGATGGTGCTAGTGGGAGTAATCCTGCTGACAATACGGGACTATCCGAAGTGTCTGAAATGGTTGATTGTGTGGTTTCTTCCTTCGATGATTTGACTGCCGATACCGATGTGTCAGAGGGTGCCTCGGCCTACGTGAAAGACGAAAATAAGGCCTACGTTTATGATGGTGATGAATGGGTTGTAGATGCTGAATTGACGGATTCTATTCAGAAAATACAGAAGAAAAACCAGTCTAACGATGGTTCTGGTAAGAATGAGTCTGGTAAAGGGAAGGGCGCTTCTGCAGGCAGCGTTTACGATGCCGAAAAGAACACCTTGACCGACCTTCGCGATGGGCATGTTTATAGAACCGTGAAAATCGGTGCCGAAATTTGGATGGCCGAAAACTTGAACTATGCGTATCCTGGAAAAACAAAGGATTTGGATTCCAGCAGTTTCTGTTACAATGATTCTCTAGAGTATTGCGATAAATATGGGCGACTCTATTTGTGGAGTGCCGCAATGGATTCGGCTGGCTTAATTCTTGGCAATACGGCGATCAATTGTGGCTATGGTAAGGTCTGTGAACATAATTATTATGGCGAGATTTTCCGTGGAGTGTGTCCAGAAGGCTGGTATATGCCTAGTTCTGCAGAATGGCGAGCTTTGAAACATGCTGTTGATTCCAATTGGTCTGTGCTTAGGGCCACCAGTGGCTGGACTTGGGACGGGCCAAGCAATTCTACGGATGTTTTTCGTTGTAGGGGCAATGGTACGGATGACTATGGTTTTACTGAACTGCCTGCGGGTAAAAGAGTAGCTGGTAATTATAATGGGTTGGGGGTGTATGCGGATTACTGGACTTCTGATGGGGAATCACTTGACAAAATGTGGAGTAGTGGGGGTGGTGTTCATTTTAATGATGGACTTTCGGTTCGTTGCGTAAAGGATCCGCGCGTTATGCCTTGCAAGACAGAAGCCGGAGACCATTGTGAATATGGTTCGCTGACGGATGAACGCGATGGTCATACATACAAGACTGTGAAAATTGGAGACCAGTGGTGGATGGCTGAGAATTTGAATTATGCTTATCCTGGAGGAACATCGTCGTTGGATTCCAGCAGCTTTTGCTACAATAATGATTTGGCTAATTGCGACATATATGGTCGTTTTTATTTGCGGAGTGCGGCAATGGATTCTGCGGGCATTATCCCTGGTAATACAGCCAACGGCTGCGGTAATGTGGCGTATTGTTCAATAACAGGTGTTCGTGGCGTTTGTCCCGCTGGTTGGCATGTGCCTGATTCAACAGAATGGGAAATATTGCACAAGGCAACTCAGTTGAGCAATGATGACTTATTTGGGCGAGACTCGGCTTCTCTCGCTCTCAAATCAACAAGTGGTTGGGAAGATGATGAAAATGGCAATAATGGTAATGGCTTGGATTCCTATGGTTTTTCGGCACTGGGTACGGGTTATCATCATGTTAACTCTTTTACTTGGATGACTGATATAGTGTATGCAGACAACGCATATAACCACATGAGGGAGGCTGCTTTTTGGAGTTCCAGTGGTGTCACCGGTAATACAAATTATTTCGCAGCGGCGTTCTTCATTTTGGTGGATGGTCGGGCGGGAATTTATTCTATAGACGCCCACCACTACGATGAAGTCACCAATGTCCGTTGCATCAAGGATTAATTTACTAGTCTTTAAATTCCAAACTTGTAACAAAAAAGGCTCGTTCATTGAACGAGTCTTTTTTGTTTGCTTTTTTCTCTAAAATGCGCCGTAAATACGCCGTGGATTTGTTGTGGTACAGGCTAAATAGCGTATAATGCCAAAAATAGCCTGTACAGATCAAAAAAACACTTGTTGTTGAGCCAATTTCGCTGTTTTACGCGTTTTATATAAACTATATTTGTGGCATGAAAAATAAATTTTTAGCTCTTTTGATTTCGTCGGCATTCCTGTTCACGGCATGCGGCGACGATTCCTCTTCCGCTTCTGCGGACCCTTCTACCGAAGAATCCTCTTCTTCTGTTGAAGAAGGCGATGACTCTTCTTCTTCCGAAAAGGGCGACGCCAAGTCATCGTCGTCCAAGGATGGCGACAAGTCCTTGTCCAGTGAAAAATCTTCGGAGAAGTCTTCTTCTTCCGAAAAGGACGACAATTCCTCGTCTTCTGTTAAGGAAGATTCCAAGTCGTCTTCTAGCGTAAGCGAAGATAAGTCTTCTTCGAGCGAATCCCCGAAGTCCTCGTCTAGCGAAACGCCGGAATCTTCATCCACTGAAGTTTCGTCTTCTTCTGTAGTAACTCCGGAAGGGGCTCGCGCCGCGAAACTCACCGATTTACAGAAGAACTACGAACTCAAGCTGTTTGACCAGACCGTCTACCTGTCGACCGGCAGCAAGCAGGGCGTTCTGGCCCTCCGCATTCCGGACGAATTGTGGGTGGTCACCTATACGGATTTTGCAGGTGGCGTGGTGAGCTTTAAAAAAGACAAAGCCGGCTTGCAGTATAGTGAAACCGATGCCGTCAAAAAGATTATAGGAAAAATGGACGCCGGCTTCAAGATTTCGTTTGTCGTCAAAGAAGCCGACAATGCCGATGAAGACGACACAATTCTGTACTCTGTAGACGGTGGCGATTACAGCGAAGCGATTAAGGCTAGCGTCGCTGTCCAGAAGGGCAAAGTTTCCAAGACTGAGGCGATTCAGAAGAAAATCTATGAATGTGCCGATGGCGATTCTACGAGGACCTTCAAGTTCTTCGACAGTTCGTATATTTATGAAACGTCGGTCGATGGCCAAGTAGTGAACTGGAATGCCGGTCGCTATGATATCCAGCGCAGCACGCTGTTGATGATCCCGCTCTACTATGTGGGGTCTTCGCGTACGATGTTCACCTATTCCGTGGGCACCGACGATGCGATTACGGCGTACAATGGCGAAAAGTTGAATTGTACAGTTGAAGATGTCGAGTACGCTTATGAAAATGCCGAGGATTTTGTCGGCGAATGGGTGGCGACTAGAGACGATATCAATTGGACATTTACCTTGAATGCTGATGGAACCTCCAAGTTGGAAGCAGTCGAGGGTACCAAGAAAGTGGAATACAAGGCGGGTACCTGGGAAGTTTACGGCTACTATATGGTGATAGACTTCAATAAGTTATTGAATCCGGGCAGTACGACAAGCATGTATGGCCAGTTGCAGAGCGGAACGGTTGACCGTGAAACGGGCAAGATTAGCGGATTCTCGTTCGTTCATCATGATAAGGGTACGCCGCGCATTCCGACTTCGTTCGAAGCGCCGGAATACGACGAGTAAGAATACGACAAGTGACTTAGGGTGAATCCCTGGAAATAAAATGAAGGCCCGCATCTGCGGGCCTCTTTCATTTGAGATCCTTCGGCTTCGCTCAGGATGACAATTTTGATTACAGCTTCATATCGCTCAGGCGCGTGTGTTCCACAGCATCGAATTCCTCCTGAATCTCCTTACTGGGGGCCTTGGTGCAGAGGCTTACGATCACGATGGTCGCGAAGCTGAGCACGAAGCCGGGCACGAGCTCGTAAATCTGGAAGATTTCGGCGGAGAATCCGGAGAGGTAGAACTTCCACACGAAGGTGGTGATGCCGCCCACGAGCATGCCCGCGATGGCGCCCGGAAGCGTGGTACGCTTCCAGAACAGGGCGAGGAGCATAATCGGGCCGAAGGTGGCGCCGAAACCGCCCCAGGCAAAGCTCACGAGGCTCATCACGACATCCAGGAAGCTCTTGCCCTGTTTAGCGCCGTCGGCGCTGGGCGCCCCCTGCATGGCCACGATGACCGCGATAACCGTAATGAGTACGACCACGCCGCGGCTCACCCACATGACTTCCTTGTTGCTTGCATTCTTGCGGAACAGGTGCTTGTAGAGGTCGTTACTGAAGGCAGAAGCAGAAACCAGCAACTGCGAGTCGGCGGTACTCATGATAGCGGCAAGGATAGCGGCCATGAGAATGGCGGCGACAGCCGGGTGGCAGAGCGTCTGGCAGAGAACCATGAAGATGCGTTCCGGGTCGGCGACGGTAATACCGTTCGCTTCTACGTAGTAGCGTCCGAGGATGGCGATCATGATGGCGGCACCGAGGCAGATGGTGACCCAGATCATGGCGACACGGCGGGAGAACTTGATGTCTTCGGCGTTCTTGATGCTCATGAAACGCACTAGAATGTGCGGCATGCCAAAATAGCCGAGGCCCCACGCGAGGCTAGAAATCAAGGCGATAAGACCGATGGACTTGCCGGTGGTGGCGTTGGTGAACAGGCTCAACAGGTAGGGGTTCTGCGCGTTCACGGCGTCCATGGTCGCGGCAAAACCGCCCGAACCGGCCATGATAATCGAGGGAATTGCGATGACGGCGATAAGCATCATAGTCGCCTGAACAAAGTCTGTCCAGCAAACGGCGAAAAATCCGCCCATGAAGGTGTAGCTCACCACGACGACCGCACCGATGATAAGGCCCGTGGTGTAGTCCATGCCGAAGATGGTGCCGAAGAGTTTTGCGCTAGCCACAAAGCCCGAAACCGTGTAGAACAGGAAGAACGCGAGAATGAAAATCGAGGCGATGACGCGGATGATTCCCTTGTTGTCGCGGAAGCGGTTCGCAAAGAAGTCGGGGAGCGTGATGGAGTCGCCGCAGAAGTGGCTGTACTTGCGGAGCCTGCGACCCACGATTTTCCAGTTGAGGTACGTACCGATGACGAGGCCGATGCCGATCCACGCTTCGGAAAAACCGCTCACGAAGATGGCGCCCGGGAGGCCCATCAAGAGCCAGCCGCTCATGTCGGAGGCCTGTGCGGACATCGCCACGACCCACTTGTTCATGCCGCGGTTGCCCAGGTAGTAGGCATTCAGGCTGTTCGCCTTCTTGGAGAAGTAAAAGCCGATGCCAAGCATCATCAACAGGTATAAAATGAAAACGGTTAAGACCATTTGTCGTCTCCTTTATGTATGCTTTTAAAGATAGAAAATTCTATATATTGTCCTGTGCAATCGTTCGACGAGATAACTTTCAAGGTCATTGCCCGCATCAGGAGCGATTTTCCGGACAAGTTCGGGATTCCGCGGCAGAGCGGGCTCTTGAAGAATTTGCGTTCGACGATTGTCTTTGAGCCGGAATTCAAAAATGCCGACGCGTTGCGTGGGCTGGAAGGCTTTAGTCACTTGTGGCTGCTGTGGATTTTTTCGGAGAACGTGCGCGATACCTGGAAGCCGACGGTTCGCCCGCCCCGTCTTGGTGGCAATACGCGGCTGGGTGTGTTTGCGACGCGCAGCAGCTTTAGGCCGAATCCCTTGGCCATGAGCTGCGTCAAAATCGAAAAAATCAACCTGACGGGGGAGAATGCACCCTCCATTACGGTCAGCGGCGCCGACCTCATGGACGGCACGCCTATCGTAGATATCAAGCCCTACTTGCCGTACGCCGATTCCGTGCCCGAGGCCACTGGCGGCTTTGCCGAGGCCGTGCGCTTTAAAAAGCTTGAAGTCGAATTTGCCGCCGAGGCGCAAGCGGTTCTTGAATGCACGGGATTTGCGCCCGATGCCGCCGATATCCCTGAAGTATCTGGTGCCGCCGGCGTAAAATTCCCTGCAGAAAAAAAGGCAGCTCTTGTGGAGCTGCTTTCCGAAGACCCGCGGCCCGCGTACCAGAGGTCCGCCGACCGCATTTACGGCATCAGGTTCGCCGGCTTCGAAATCAAGTTTCAAGTGCAGGGCGACCACCTGACGGTCGTCGCTATTTTACCATTACAGGCTTAGTGGCCTTGAACCCCTCGCCCTGGGCACTGACTACGTAGCGCCCGGCCGGGAGTCTGTTTGCAAGCACCAGAGTGTTTGTTCCGGCGTAGTTGCCGCTCAAGTCCAGCACTTCCTTGCCGAGGCTAGAGTAAATCTTGACGGTCAGCTGCGTTGCCTTGGCAAGGCTCAACTGCACATTGCCGGCTTTGTTCACCGTAAGCGCCCCGCCCGCAAAGTGGTTTGCCTGCGCAATGCCCGTACCTGCCTCTGACGAAGAAGAAACTCCGTGATGGCTATGGCTAGAGCTGGAGGCGACTTCGCTACTGCTGGATTCAGCCGCGCTACTGCTCGATTCGGCCACGCTGCTGCTGGATTCGGCGGTTGCGGCGGGCTTGAGTTTGTCGCCCAGGACCTCGATCATCTTTTCGGCGTAGCGCTTGCCAAAATCGCGGTATTCCTGCGAGGTGAAGTGCACGTTCTGGCCGTCGCCCAAAGCCTGGTTGAATCCTTCGGAAGACACCACGTAGAAGTTCTTGGACTGCTGCGGAAGCTTTGCGATGTTGTTGTTCGCGCCCTTGCTCACGCCGCTGCGCAGCACTTCGCCCGCAAGGAACGGAATGTCGTTTTCGAGGCCCAAGTCCTTGATGATGTTGTCGTAGACCTTCTTGACCGCAGAAGGCCAATTGCCGTCACCGGCATCCGTTTCGCCCTGGTGGAAAATAATACCCTTGATAACGCCTTCTTCCTGGGCCTTCTTGGCCATTTCGATCAGGCGTCCATAGGGGTTTCCTCCATAATCGTTAATGCGCTGGGTCATCCAGCTCTGCTGACCCTGGGCGTAGCTTCTGTATTGGTCCTTGTCGAACAGCTTGATGCTGCATCCTGCAACAGCCACCACGATAACCCCCACCTTGATTTGTGAATCCGTCTTTTCGACCATCGTGCGGCCGAAATAGTCCGTGGGGCCAAGCTTTGCACCCTGGCAGTGCGCCAGCGGAGGCACGGCAGTAGACCATTTGCCCTTAGTCTTCCCGGAACAGGAGCCGTTATCGGCCGCCCAGAGAACCTGGAATCGGTCGTCGACAGACTTGTCCTGTTGCTCGATAGCACCCTGGCCTTCCATGTTGGACTGGCCAAAGGCCAAGTAAATATGGAAATTCGGGTCCGGGGCTGCGTTTACTTGAGAAAGAGCCATTACGAAGGCTGCTCCTAAAAGAATTTTTTTCATAATATACTCCAAACAACAGGGAATAATTTCCCTTAAAATAAAAATAATCCATTATTATGGAGAAAATATAATTGTAAACTTTATTATGTTGTTGATTTTTACAACAAGAATTACTTATATTCAAAGGAAAACGAGGAAATTCTATGAAAAAGATGTTATTGGTTCCGTTCGCAGCTGCTCTTTGCTCGATTGGTTTGCTTGCCGCCTGTGGCGATTCTTCTACTGACCCTAAGCCCACAAAGGCCGAAGAATGTGCTTCTGCCTTGACGACTGGAGTTCCGACTGCCGAATGTCTGGTGGGTACCTGGAACATGATCGGTCTTGCCAATGCAAACCTCAATAACGAAATTCTCCCGGGCTTCAGCTATTCCGCCGCTCCGGGCAAGATGATCTTTACTGAAGACGGCAAGTTCGAATTTGACCTGCCCACGGCAGGCATCACCAAGTTGGACCCCCTGGATTACCCGGTATATGGCGACTGGAAAATCGAGGGCAAGGTGATTAAGCTTCATTCCATGAGTACGGCTTTGCACAAGACCCGTACGGAACTCACCCCGTCTTTCACAACTGACGGTTCAGTCATCAAGATGACCTTCGGCCCAAGCAGCCTCTGGCTGATGGAAAACGAAACGGACGAAGTCAGCATCAAGGCTAACGCTACCGAAGTCTATACCATTAGCGTTCAGTAATCGGCTAGTTCCATTAGCTCAATTCGCCTAATAAAGCATTGCAAAAACCCCCGGCCGAAGCCGGGGATTTTTTGTGTGTATTTGGAAGTTAAGGAAATCTTACAAGGTAAGCTTTATCGGATTACAAGTGCCTTCTGGTTAAGTGTCTTGCCGCGGGAATCCTTGAGGAGAGCCATGTACTTGCCCACGGGGAGCTTGGCGAGGCTTACGACATTTTCGCTTTCGAGGGTAGAGCACAAGGCGATTTTTCCGTTGGCAGCGAAGATTTCGACCTTGCTGCCAGCAGGAGCGCTCACAAGGAGGTTCCGCTTTTCGAGCTGCATGAAGGTGCTGGCCGTAACGTTTACGCGGTTCAGCTTGGTAATGAATTCCGTGCCTTCGGGTGCGCCTACGATGGTGCCGCGGCCGACGGTGCTCATGTATACGACGCCGAAGGTGTTCATGTCGCCCTGTACGAAGTTGCCGTTGCCCGGGCCACCGAACTGGTGCATGTCGTCGTTCACGCGTTCAAAGGTCTTGCACTTGTCGGTGCTGCGGTAAATGCCGATTGGATCACCCGACTTTGCCGCACCCCAGATAAAGATGGTTTCGTAGTCGCTGCCTTCCTTGGCCTTGCCGATGCCCACGGCGATGGCGGTCGAGGCGCCTTCGCAGCGGTTCCAGCTCTTGCCGCCGTTTTCGGAATAGGCGAGGCCGTATTCAGTAAAGCCCTTGGGTTGCCAAACTTGCGACTGGTCCATGGGGACCCACAGGTGTCCTTCTCTCTTGGGAACGGTACGGATGAGTCCGCCGCCGTTGTAGTATTCACCAGCTTGCTCGTTCTGCAAGCGGGCTTCTGCTTCGGCAAAAGTCTTGCCGCCGTCGGTCGACTTATAAAGCGAACCCATGCCGCCCATTACGTAGAACACGTCGGGATTCACGGGGTCTGCGACAATGCGGGAATAGTTGGTCTGGGTACCGGTTTCAACGGCGGTCCAGGTGGCGCCATTGTCGGCAGAACGGTAAACGGTTGCGCCCTGGTCAGGGCGGTGTAACATGACCTTGCCGTCGGCAGAGAGCACGACCAAGCCTTTGGGGCCCTTGAGGGTGGTTTTAACGCTGTCCCAGGTGGCGCCCATATCGTCGCTACGGTACATCACGTTAAAATTCTGGGAATCGTACTGGCCATACACGGTAATCACGCCGGTACGCAATAGGCTTCCGGTGAGCGGGGCGTAACCCATGCTTTCGGTGGTGCCGATAATCGGGGTGTGGCGCTTGGTGCTTTCATTGATGTTGGCGTAGGCGGCGCCGTCGTAGTCGCCGATGGCAGTCACGAGTGGTCCACCCGGAATGCTCACGATGTCGAGCGGAACCGTTTCTTCGATACCCTTCGACATGAACTTCCACAAGGGAACCTTGGCCGAAATGTCTTCGGTCATAAAGATGCCGTTACCGCTGGTGACCCAAGCCTGCTTATTGTTGAACGGGTTGATTTCCAAGGAACCTGCCCAGTGGATGGCGTTGCCCGGAATCCAGGCGGTGCCGTTGGCGTCAATGTTTGGAATATCGTTGTAATGCTGGCCGTGATTCCAGGTCTTGCCACCGTCAGTGGTGGAGTAAATGCGGTCGCCGTAGTTTTCTTTTTCGTCGACCGTGACGTGGCGTCCGGTGTACTTGCCTAGCGTCGAAATCACGATGTGATTCTTGTCGGTCGGGTCGATTGCCACGCCGCCGTAGGAGCTCTTGTCTTTTTCGTAGCTCTTGGTGGTGCTGCCTTGGTGTTCCACGGAATCGCTCGGAGTCAGGTCGGTCCAGGTGCCACCTGCAATATTGTACTTATAGAAACCGCCGCTTGCAATATTGTACGGGCCTGGGCCGTCGGCAAAGGTCACGTACATGTCGCCGTCTACGATTTTGGCGCGGTGGGGCATCAGGCCCGTGGGAACCCCCTTGATGGTTTCCCAGGTGGCGCCGCCGTCGTGGCTCACCTGCAGGTTGTCCTTGGTTTCAGAAGTGCCGATGTAGATTGTCGCGGTGCTGCCGTCGGCGAGCTTGCCCTGAGCCGGGTCGAACATCACGAAGCTCACGCCGTTCACTCCGTTCAGGCTAGATTCGGTGGCGCTCGAAAGAGCGACCTTGTAAAGGCTGGTCCAGGTTTTACCGTAGTCGGTACTCTTGTACACGCCCTTGGTGCGGCTGCCGCAAAGAACGATGTTGCCCTTGTTCGGGTCTACGGCCAGCTTTTCGCCGGTTTGGCGGCCCATGCCGTTGCCGTGGGCGAGCATTTCCACATAGGTCGTGTCCCAGGTGGCGCCGTAATCTTCGCTCCTTAGCACGGCGGTGCGGCCCTTGCTAAAGTAACCCGTGCCGGCCAGCACATAAATGCGCTTGGGGTCGTTCGGGTCGAGAGCGAAGGCTTCGGTACCGTAAAGGCCCTTGTCGTTTTCCGAGATGAAGTCCATCAGCGGAATCCAGGTCTTTCTTTCGAAATCAAAACGGTAAATGCCACCCACGTCGGTGCGGGCATACAGTAAATTTTCGGCCTTGGGGTGGAAAATCACGGCAGAAACGAATCCGCCGCCGTCAAAACGGACGTTGCCCCAGTTGTATTTTTCGGCATTTGCCGCGGTTGCGAGCATTCCCATGCCCAAAGCGACTGTCAAAACCTTCATTTTACCAAACATGCCATCTCCATTGCATAGTTCCGGATACAATCCGGGCTTTTTTTTTGAAAATACCTAAAAAAAAGAAAAAGCGGCTAAAAAAGCCGCTTTGCATCCATATTTATGTTTATGGTTTCTCAACAGGATTATTCAACGCCTGTCGCACCGCCCTTAATCGGCGCATAACGGAGTTCGCCCTTGTCGTTCACGATAATGGCAACGCCAGCGAGGAAGGTGAGCCAGTTACGCGGCGGCGTGGGGCTGTGGAGTTTCAAATCGATCTGCTTGTTGGTGAGGTAGACCAACAGGGGCATCAGCAACTGGTCGTGAGAGGCGATCAGCGTGTACTTGGGGAGGCTTGCCACGTCTTTGAGCACGTAGGTGTTCAACAGTTCCTTGCTGCGTTCTTCCAAGTCGTAAAACACGTCGGTGTACAGGCCTTCGTAAGCCCAGTAGGCGTACATCACGTTCACGTTCTTGAGGGTGGAGTCGGCGGCCTGGTATTCGTCGCGCTTTTCCTTGTCCTTCATGAACCAGCCGTCCGTAAGTTGGGTAACCGTGTCGGCGACAAAGTTCACGGCGGTGCCGTCTTCCAGAACTTGAGCCTGTCCACGGCCTACTGCGGCGTAAAGGGCTGTCTGATAGGTACGGACAAAGCCGGTATGAATGAACTTGAATTCGCCAGGGCCAGTGAGCTTTGCGCCCATGGCAATTGCTTCTTCGATTCCGTCATCGGTCAGGGGAGCTTCTTTGCCGGAATAGTTGCGGGAACGTTCACCGTGGCGGATCATGAACACCACTTTTTCGTTACACTGGATGTTCTTGTAAACGTCACCGATGTCGGTAAATTCGTTCTGCGGGAAATCCACGGGAGTGGGGACTTCGCCTTCGGCGCAGGCGACAACGACAGGTTCGGGCGGCGTCACCGTAGAGGTGTCCGGATTTTCGGGCTGCTGCTGGGCGCTCGTATCTTCGGGCGTCGGAAGTACCGTTACTGTAGAATCTCCTGAAATCGGGTCAACCACGGGGTTGGTAATCGGCGCGGGTTCGGTGGCCTCGGTAGAATCCTTCGGGGAAACTTGCGGCTGGTCGGGCTGCTGCGGGTTCACCTGGGTAGAATCGGTTTCGCTTGTAATCGGGGACACGGGAGTGCTGCTGGACGAGCTTGACTCAGAACATGCCGAGAAAAGGGCCATGACCGTGAACGCGGTAAGAGCTGCGGTAATGAATTTCTTTTTCATATTCATAATATACAATAATTGCAAACTTCTAGATGTAAAATTGCTTTTGCTATACACTTAACCCACACCTACCGCCATAGCCCACTGCCCATAGCCCACAGCCCACAGCCAACTGTCTACAGTCTACTGTCTACTGTCTACTGCCAACTGTCTACTTCCTACTCCTATAAGTTTTCTCCGCCTGCTCATTGCGGCGTTTGAGTTCCTTGTTCAGCGGCCAATAAATGGCTGCAAACAGGATGTATCCGCACAAGAGCACAATCCAGTGGTTCAGCCCGAGACCGATTTCAATGTAGCGCATCTCGATGAACATGAGCGGCCCTGCTATCAGGAACAGCGGCAATTGCCTGCACTGGTCGCCCAGGGAATAGCGGCTCTCGTAGCTCACGATGGAATTCATCATCGGAAAACTGGTGCAGAATCCGCCCATCAGGCGCTTAATGAGCATGAGTCCGCCTACGACGCCTGCGATGGCGGGCGCCTTGATGTAAATGGGGAGCGGAGTCTTGTAGCGCACACCCGATTTGTAGCTTTGTGTCTGGAACATGACAATGCCTACGACAAAGTCGAAGGCGCAGGCGCCCAGGAACCAGGCCTCGGTATCGGGAATGCGCGGCATGAGGAACGTGCCTAGCGCCACAAAGAAGGCGAGCCCCGCGATAATGCTCGGAACAATCGGAACCTTGACTTTGTAATGCAGAATGCGCACGATATGCACGTACAGAAAGCACATGAAACCCGAAATTGCATTAGCGGTCCCCATCGGGAGCCCGACGGCAATGTAGGCAAAACCGCAAGGGATGGGAATGGTGGCTGTCACCGCTTTCAGCTGGGGATCTTTCAAATAGGCGCTGAGTGTACCCAACGCCGTCACCATGAAAATCAGGAGCCAGTCGTAAAAGGAGAAATGTAGGTTCAATACATCAAGCACAAGCGCAAATATAGAAATATAGAATGCGGTTCGCTGCACTGCAGAACTTAGTACTATAAACACTAACTAAACTCTGCTAATTGCGTTCTGCCAACTAAGTTCTGTTTTTCTTCATTTTCTGCTTGTTCAGGTACATTGCCTGGTCCGCACGCTTGAATACGGCGTCCGTGGTTTCGCCTTCTCTGTATTCGGCCATGCCGATCGCCACCGAGTAGCGTTCCCAGGGTTCCCTTGCACTGTCGTTTTCCGTTTCGAAGAACTTTAGGTTAGCCCTTTCGATCAGTTTGTGGCGTTGTTCGTAGTCGTCGTTCTTGAGTATCACGATAAATTCGTCGCCGCCGATGCGGAATACCGGTGAATGTCTGAAGATGGTACATACGATATGGCATGCCCCGGCAATGTAAGAGTTGCCATTGGCGTGACCGTAGCTGTCGTTGATGACCTTCAGGTTGTTCAAGTCGATCATGGCGATGCCGAATTCTGTTACCAATTTTTCGGCAACATCCTTGTCTAATGTCCTCGCCGCATTATCATAGGCAATCTTGGATCCCACATGGGTCAAGGCGTCCTTGTAAGCTAGCATGGTCATGTTGGCCGCTTCTTTCTGCGCGAATTTTGCCGTTTCTTCGGCTTCCAGGATGTCTTCCACGTAGTTCCTCATGTCCTTAGACATTTGGGTTATAGCGGAGGAAAGGGATTCCACTTCGTTTTGAGTGTTGATTTCAGGAGCATCGAAGATGAGGTTCTTCGGATCTTTCTTCTTGTCGCGGCTTTTTTCGGCGAATTTGATGACGCTCTTTTCGAGAGCGATGATTGGTCCCGTCACGTTTCTGCGCAGCCAGAAGATAAGGATTGAGGCAAATAGAATGCCTGTGCCAAGGGTCAAAAGGATACTGTAGAGAACCGATTTGTGTAGCGTATTGTGGAGCGCTTCGATAGAAATGTCTGCACACAATAGACCGTAGTGGACGCCCGTAGAACTGATCAATGGCTTGCAGCCGGTATAGGCGGCGCCCCATTCGGAGGTTTCTTCGAAGAATGTAATTTTGTCTTCTGCAATCGCAGCGGAGAATTTATTCAGTTCTTCTTCAGGATAGGTGTCACTTGTTTCGAGAAGTTCCATATCCTGTTCACCTCGGGCGCGTTCTGCTTCGCTTGTTGCCGAACAGATGTTCACCATCAGTTTGTCGCGGACAAAGGCGGAGTATAGGTAGAACAGGTTGAACTCGTCAACGAGATTGTTGAGCGTTTCCTGGACTTGGTGGTATTTTTCGCTCTTTTCTCCCGTAATGACACACTGATACAGATCGTCCAGGTCGATATGCTTTGTGATGTGGTTTAAAAGAGAACCCAGTTTTTCATCGTAGCGGGAATAGAGAGTCTTTGAGTAGGTATAATAAGCCTGTGCCGAAAACAGAAAACACATGAATGCGATGAATGCAGCGCATCCTATAAATAGGCTTCGGTGAATTGGCTTCTTGTTGACCGTCATAGTGCTTTCTATATAAGAAAATAACTTTTTTAGAAAAAAAGAGATTTAGTTCACCATAATTTCGGTCTTTAGCGGAATCGTCGCGGCAAATGTTTGCCTTCGGCGACCCATTCGCTGTATTCGGCTGCGGCCGTATACATCACGTCGGTCGAAGAGTTGAGGGCTGTTTCTAAGCTATCCTGAATGGCTCCGATAATGAATCCTACTGCGACCACCTGCATGGCGACATCGTTCGAAATACCGAGGAAGGAGCAGGCCATGGGAATCAGGAACAGTGAACCGCCTGCAATACCGCTTGCACCGCAGGCGCCGATGGTGGCTATGACGCAAAGGGTAAGCGCTGTCGGAAAATCTACCGAAATGCCGAGCGTGTGGGCGGCGGCAAGAGTCATCACGGCAATCGTAATGGCAGCGCCGTTCATGTTGATGGTTGCACCCAGCGGAATCGAGACGGAATAGAATTCGCGGTCGAGCTTGAGCTTTTCGCAGGCGTCCATGTTCACGGGAATGTTTGCGGCAGAGCTTCTGGTAAAGAGTGCCGTAATAGCGCTTTGCTTGAGACAATAAATGACCAGCGGGTAAGGATCCTGCTTGATAGCGAAACTTACTACCAGCGGGGCGATAATGAATGTGGTGAATATCATGGCGCCTGCAAGGACTGCCACGAGCATGCCGTAGGTCTTGAAAATGCCGATGCCGTTAGTGGCGATGGACGAATGGATCAGACCCAAGATACCGAAGGGGGCGAAGTTGATCAGCCAGTGGACAATCGCCGTAATGGACTTGGTAATGTCTTGCAGGAGTTCCTTGGTGGAATCGCTGGCGTGCAGCTTGATGGCGATACCGAATATGATTGCCCATACGAGAATGCCGATGTAGTTCGCTTCGGTTATGGCTTCGAAGGGATTCGAAACGGCGCGGA
Organism: Fibrobacter sp. UWB15; assembly: GCF_900177705.1. NCBI lineage: Bacteria > Pseudomonadati > Fibrobacterota > Fibrobacteria > Fibrobacterales > Fibrobacteraceae > Fibrobacter > Fibrobacter sp. UWB15. Next base: position 1,092,056 of record NZ_FXBA01000001.1, on the reverse strand, counting down.
TAAGCAAGTTGTTCAAGATTTCGCCGATGCCCTTGGGCAGTATGGCGGTGGTGGTTGCACTCTGGGCCAGCTGCAGGTTCTGCGGGAACAGGAAACTTGCTGCCACGGCGATGACCGATGCAAGAATGGTGCTTGCCATGTAAAAGGCGAATACTTTTCCGAACCGTCGGTCAAGCGAAGTCTTGCCTGTAGAAAGGGAGTTCACGATCAAGACAAACACCAGGATGGGGGCGATGCCTTTCATGGCACCGACGAATAGGACGCCTAGTTCGCCGATCCAACGTTGTCCGGGGAGAAATATGCCAAGGAGTGTGCCGAGTACGATGGCAATTGCAATACGGTAGTTCAGTTTTATGCCGTTGTATTTATCAAGAATCTTTTTGAACATTTCATATTCCTTTGATTCAAACAGATAAACTAACCCTATGGTACAAATATAAAGAAAAAAAACGGATTTGTGATAAAATTAACAGAAAAAAACCGTGTAATAAATGTATTTTATCCCTAGTAGGAAGGGTGTTTTGTATGGAACCGCTGCAGTATACATCGCTTGCGCATGCGTTTTTCGCAAACTGCGATCGTGAAAACTTCGCAGGCTGGTTCCACCGTACTCCCGAAGGCTGGGTCCATTTTTCGGGAACGAGACTGCGCCAAGAAACCCAGTGCCTGGCTCTTGCCTTTAGGGCACGTGGCCTTAACGCAGGCAAGAGTATTGGTGTCGTGGTCAATAGCTGCCCCGAATGGATCATGGCCGATGTGGCGACCCAGCTGAACCAGGCCCGCGTGGTTCCCCTTTTCCCGAATATTTCGGCTGAAAATTTCAAATACCAGTGCGATGACGCCTCGGTACAGGTGTTGCTCCTGAACAAGCTGTCGGACTTGTCGCCGTCTATCGGTGCCTTGATGCCAAACTTCAAGGCGGTGATTTGCCTCGACCGCAATTCGGAGTTGCCGCCTAACGGTGTGTACTGGGACGACTTGGTGAAAGAAGGTGTGGAGTTGTCCAAGCTGCCGGAATCTTCGCTGTGGCTGAACCAGCAGATGCATTCCCTGAACCCCGACGATGTGTTCTCCATTATTTATACCAGCGGTTCTACCGGTGTGCCCAAGGGCGTCGAGCTGACGCACCGCAACATGCTTTCGCAGATCCAGGTGATCAAGCGAGATTTTTTGCGGCTGAACGTTTCGACCGATGTATGCCTCGTGGTTTTGCCGGTGGCGCATGCCTTTGAACGTATGTCGGTCTACTTTTACACCCTTAGCGGTACCAAGGTTTACTTTGCGGATTCGCCGCGGCATATTGCTGACATCATTCGTGAAATCAGCCCCACGGTCATGACGGTGGTACCCAGAATCCTGGAACGTCTGTACGAAACCATGACGGCTGCGGGCGAAAAGATTTGCGGAATCCAGAAGCTTGTCTTTGATCATGCCATCGCCTTGGCCAAGAGGCGCAACCCTCTGGAACGTCGCGGGGTGCTTTGCAAAATTTACGACAAACTGGTTTACAGCAAAATGCGCGAAGCCATGGGCGGGCGGTTCCGCCTGGTGATTTCGGGCGGGGGAGCCTTGAACAAGACGATTTGCCGGTTCCTCTTGAACGTGGGCTTTGATGTCTGCGAGGGCTATGGTCTTACGGAATGTTCGCCAGTGGTCAGCGTGAACAGGCCCGGTTCTGCTAGGCCAGGAAGCGTCGGTCAGCCGCTGACCCACCTGCAAGTAAAAATCGGGGATCACAGCGAAGTGCTCGTCAAGGGCGACAGCGTTTTCAAGGGGTATCGCAACAGGCCCGACTTGAATGCGGAAATCTTTACGGAAGACGGATTCTTTAAAACCGGCGACCAAGGGTATTTTGACCGCGACGGATTCCTTTACCTGACCGGCCGCCTCAAGGAACTGCTGAAGACAAGTACGGGCAAGTACGTGAGTCCAAACCCCATCGAACTGGAACTGGGGCGGCACCTGCTGATTGAACAGGCGCTGGTCATTGCCAATGACCGCAAGTTCGCCTCGGCCTTGATTTTCTTGAATCCGGTGAATGCCAAGCGATTTTTGAAACGTACGGGGAACGATTTTAATCTTGAGAAGGCCTTGAAGTCAAGGCGTATTCGCGAATCGATCAGTCGCCATGTGGAACGCGTCAACAGTAAGCTGAATCACTGGGAACAGATTCGCCGGTGGACTTTGATTGGCGTTGAACTGACTGTGGAATCGGGGCTTTTGACGCCCACCTTAAAAATCCGGCGATCCGTAGCTGAAGCGCGGTTCGCCGAAGAAATCGAAAAAATGTACGAAGATGCGCCTAATTGAGCGGTGCCTGTTTAGACGTACAGGTAATCGTTCAATACTGGCTGCAGGCCTTCGCCCGAGATGTCGCTGTACATGGCGTTGAAGCTACGGCCATCGTTGATTTCGAACTGTTCGTCGCCACCTTCCCCGTCATCGTGACCGCTGTACTTGCTTTCGTGGTCGCCGATGCCCGTAGAAACGCCGGCGGAAACTTTCGTCGCACAGATTTTCACGATGCCGTTGCGGAATTCCTTGCTTTCGCGGCTCGAAACGGTGATGCCCACGTACGGCAAGAAGATGCGGTAAGCGCAAAGCACCTGGCAGAGTTCCTTCTCATGAACATCAAGCGGGTCAATCTTGTCGTTATTGATAATCGGGCGCAGTCTCGGACAGCTTAAGCTCATTTCGGCATGCGGATATTTCTTTTGTAAGAAATACACATGCAGTGCCGATGCGAGCGCGTCGCGGCGGAAGTCCGAAAGGCCGAGGAGTGCGGAAAATGCCACCCCGCGCATGCCGGCCATCAGGGCCCGTTCCTGGGAATCAAAACGGTACGGGAATACGCGCTTGTGACCGAGCAGGTGAAGTTGTTCGAAACGAACCTTGTCGTAAGTTTCCTGGAAAACCGTCACGTAGTCCACGCCGCATTCGTGCAGGTAGCGGTATTCGTCCGTATTCACCGGATAAACTTCAATGCCTACCATGCGGAAATACTTGCGGGCCAGCTTGCAGGCTTCACCGATGTATTCCACGCTGCTTTTGGCGCGGCTTTCGCCCGTGAGAATCAAGATTTCTTCCATGCCGCTGTCAGCAATCACCTTCATCTCGTGCTCGATCTGCTCCATCGTGAGCTGCATGCGCTTGATATGGTTGTAGCAGTTGAACCCGCAGTAGACGCAGTAGTTTTCGCAATAGTTCGCGATGTAGAGCGGCGTAAAGAAGTACACGTTGTTGCCGAAGTGCTTGCTGGTCTCGATTTTCGCCTTCGCGGCCATCTGTTCCAGATACGGAGCGGCCGCCGGAGAAAGAAGCGCCTTAAAGTCCTCGAGCGTGCAGCGTTCGTGTTCCAGGGCGCGCTTCACGTCCTTGCCTGTGTATTTGGAATAATCGAAATTTTCGGATTCTGCGAGCACCTTGTCGGCGATGTCCGACTGGATGACTTCCATGCCGGGCAGATAATCCATTATATTAGTACGGGAACTCGGATCGTTTTCAAGGCGGTGCTTCTTGGCAAGCGCCCCTTCCGAGAGATTCCCGGAATCAAACAGGTAATTATTGTCTTTTCTTTCCACGGCCCCCAAATATAGAAAAGAAGCCCAAATCTTGCTAGAAGTAGCTTTTTATCAATTTTTTGCCATTTTTACCCCATTTTTGCCCCAAATTTCCTTCCTACTTCCTACTTCCTACTTCCTACTTTTTCTATATATACCCCCAAATTGCATTTTTGCCTGGGTCCTGTGACCAGATTCGCCAATTCCACTGGTGCAAGAGCAGGGAAACTCGGACAAAAACATGTAATGAAACAGGTCGCCATGGTGGTGACCGCAAAAACAACAAAAAAAAGGAATGGCTATAATGGCTACTATCACTAAAGAAAAGGCTGCAGAAATCACCGCTAAGTTCGGAGCAAACGAAAAGGACACCGGTAACGTCCGCGTTCAGATCGCTCTCCTCACCGAGAAGATCAAGAACCTCACCGAACATGCTAAGACCCACAAGAAGGACTTCCACTCCCTGCGCGGTCTGTCCATGATGGTTTCTAAGCGCAAGAACCTCCTCAAGTACTACGGCGAAAAGGACATTATCGCCCAGCGTGCCTTGATCAAGGAACTCGGTCTGCGCGGCTAATTCTTCAGACTGGAGAAATTTATGTCTATTGACGCATACCATCAAAAATACGGCAAGATGCTCGACCCGAAGGAAGTGTCTGTTACGCTCCCTGACGGCCGTGTGATCACGTTTGAAACGGGCCGTATCGCCAAGCAGGCTCGCGGTGCTGCAGTCGCCAAGATGGGCGATGCATTCGTGCTCTCTACTGTCTGCTACGGCGAAGAAAAAGAAGGCGACTTCTTCCCCCTCACTGTGGAATACCGCGAAAAGGCTTACGCCGCTGGTCGCCTCCCGGGCGGCTACAGCAAGCGCGAAGCCGGTCGTCCCTCTGACGAAGAAACGCTTTCTGCACGTATTATTGACCGCCCGATTCGCCCGATGTTCCCCGAGAACTTCACGCGCGAAGTCCAGGTGATCGTGCAGGTTCTGTCTGCTGACCGCAAGTTTGCACCGGACGTGCTCGGCGTGTCTGCAGCATCCCTTTCTATCGGTCTTTCTGAACTGCCCTTCGAACAGCAGGTTGCCGCCGTACGCGTGGCCGTGGTCGATGGTCAGAACATCGTGATGCCCACCTACGAACAGATGGCCTGCGCCGATCTGGACCTGGTGGTCGCCGGTACCGAAGATTCCGTCTGCATGGTGGAAGGCGGTGCCTACGAAGTGTCCGAAGACACGATGATCAACGCAATTCTCGCCGGTCACGAAGCCATCAAGCTCATGTGCAAGGCCCAACAGGAACTGGTGGACCGCTGCGCTAAGCCCAAGATGGAACTCAAGCCGCAGCACGTTGGCGAAGCCCACGAAAAGCTTCTCGCCACGGTGAAGGAAGTCGTGTGGGACGAACTGAACAAGGACGTCCACTCCAACATGGTGAAGACCGACTTCTATCCGGCTATGGCAGACCTCTGCGCGAAGATGCTCGAAGACGAACGCATTCTCGCCATCATCGGCAAGGACGAAGAACAGGATCCTGCTCTCGTTGCAGACGCTAAGGCAATCTTTAGCGACTACGAACGCACTGCCATGCGCGAAATGATCTTGAACGAAGACGTGCGCCTCGACGGCCGTACGACGACCGAAGTCCGCCCGATCGAAATCGAACTCGGCGTTCTCCCGAGCGCTCACGGTTCTGCGATCTTCCAGCGCGGTGAAACCCAGGGTCTCGTGGTCTGCACGCTCGGCTCCAAGGCCGACGAACAGCGCTACGAAAGCCTGCAGGGCGAAGGCTCCAAGAGCTACATGCTGCATTACAACTTCCCGCCGTACTGCGTGGGTGAATGCAAGCGCCTCGGCATGAGCCGCCGCGAAATCGGTCACGGCCACCTCGCCGAACGTTCTCTCGCTGCCGTTCTTCCGCTGCCGGAAGACTTCCCGTACACCATCCGCGTGGTTTCCGAAATTCAGGAATCCAACGGTTCTTCTTCCATGGCCTCTGTTTGCGGTGGCTGCCTCAGCTTGATGGATGCTGGCGTTCCTATCAAGGCTCCGGTCGCAGGTGTCGCTATGGGCCTCATCTCCGAAAAGGGTTCCGTCAAGGAAGGCGGCAAGATCAAGATCTTGACCGACATCACCGGTACGGAAGACCACCTCGGCGATATGGACTTCAAGGTGACGGGTACTGCCGAAGGTATCACTGCCTTCCAGATGGATATCAAGATCCGCGGCATTACGCCGGAACTCATGCGTGAAGCTCTGGAACAGGCTCGTCAGGGCCGTCTCCACATCTTGGGCAAGATGGCTGAACTCGGCCTCGCCGCTCCGCGTCCGAAGGTTTCCGAGAAGGCTCCGACCATGATCAAGATGCGCATCCCCACCAACAAGATCCGCGACGTCATCGGTTCCGGTGGCTCCGTGATCAAGGGCATGCAGTCTCAGACGGGTTGCACGATCAACATCGACGACGATGGCAACATCGACATTGCTGCTCCCAGTGGCAAGGCCGCTGCAGTCTGCCGCCGCATGATCGAAGAACTCACTGCCGAACCCGAACCGGGCCGCAAGTACAAGGGCAAGGTCAAGACGATCCAGCCGTTTGGCGCTTTCGTCGAAATCCTCCCGGGTCGTGACGGTCTCGTGCACATCTCCGAACTTGCCGACCACCGCGTCGATAAGGTCGAAGACGTCGTTCACGTCGGTGACGAAGTCGAAGTTCTCTGCCTCGGTGTCGACCCGAAGGGCAAGGTGAAGCTTTCCATGAAGGCTTTGCTCCCTCCGAAGCCCGCTGCAGAAGCTCCGGCCGCTGAAGCACCTGCTGCAGAAGCTCCGGCTGCACCTGAAGCACCGGCTGAAGCCTAATTCAGAACAAATTCTGAAAAATTAAATACAGCCGTCAATCCATAAAGATTGACGGCTGTATTTTTTACACGGATTTTAGACAGAAATCAGTCTTATTGTCTTGAACAACCTTTTAAAGCCGTAAATTTTAATTTATATTTAAACTGGGTTGCGGAGATGTTGGCACTGATGGGATTATTTTATGGTATTACTATTTTTGGCAGCATTAACTGTTGTTGCAGCGTTCAATTTTTTTCTGCACTATCACGTTAATCCAAGACAGAACGGTCCGTATGCGCTACTATTCTTCTTTTCGTTTGTAGCTTGCCTAGGACACCTATTTCTTGCTCTTTCCACCAACCTAGATCAAGCCATTATTTCGAATAAAGTCATTTATCTGGGCTCCATTTTTTTGCCGGTATTGACTTTTAACGCCTGCCTTTCGATATGCAAAATAAAGTGCCCCACTTGGAGTCACGACTTCTTGATGTTATTGGCGTTTATTGTGCTTGCAATGTCGTTTACGGTAGGGCACAACGGGCTTTATTACAAATCCATCAAGTATATACAGACATACGGCGTCGGCAATTTTACTGCAGAATACGGAATCGGCCACGACATCTTTAACTGTTCGATGGTTGGCTTTGTCATTATCAATGTAAGCTTGATTGTTTACGCGTTCATCAAAAAGAAAAACGTGTCTTTCAAGAGCCTGGTAGCTCTTTCTGCAATTGAAGCTGTCTCTATTTTATCGTTCTTTATTTCAAGATTCGTCGAAAGCGATACTCTTGTAATGCCGGCGGTCTATGTGTTTGACCAGTTTGCGCTCTTGTATATCTGCTATCGAGTCAAACGCTACGACGTAGAACAAATCGTTTCGCAGGTGCTCGAAACTCAGAACGTCGACAGCTATGTGCTGATCGATTCGGACAATAGTTTTCTCGGTAGCAATGCGTTGGGTTACGAGACATTTCCGAACCTAAAAAATTGCCGTATCGACCATACCACTCCCGACAATCACGAACTGAACCATTTGCTTCTTTCCTGGATCAAGGAAGAGGCCGAAGGCAAGGTGACAGCCGAAAAGAATTTCGAGCAGGATGGCAAGTATTACAAGATCAAACTTCGCCAGCTTCCTCTTTCCGGTTCCGAAAAAATCAATATGTTCAAGATCGAAGACGAAACCAGCATACACAACTATATCAACATGCTGGGTACCAACAACGTCCGTCTGGAACTGATGCTCAAGGAAAACGATTCCCAGATTCGTTCGATTCAGGAACAAATGGTGGTGGGCATGGCCCATATGGTGGAAAAGCGCGACAGCAACACTGGAAGCCATATCAAGCGCACCAGCAGGGTCGTGCAGATTCTGGTGGATTACTTGCGTAAGGACCACACGTTGGGACAGTCCGAATTCTTCTACGATTGCCTGGTGTCAGCAGCACCGATGCACGATATCGGTAAGATCGCTATCGATGACCGCATCTTAAGAAAACCGGGCCGCTTTACGCCGCAGGAATACGAAGAAATGAAGGAACACCCCGAAAAGGGCGCCATGATCGTGGAAAACCTTTTGACGGTGGTCGAGTCCCCGGATTTTGTGAAGATTGCAAAGAATGTGGCCCGTTACCATCACGAACGTTACGACGGATTCGGTTACCCCAAGAAACTCAAAGGAACCGAGATTCCCTTCGAGGCTCGCGTCATGGCGATTGCCGACGTGTACGATGCCTTGGTTTCGAAGCGTTGCTACAAGGCCGAAATGTCTTTCGAAGAGGCTTACAATATTATTATCGATGGAATGGGCACGCAGTTTGACCCCTCCCTTAAGGATTGCTTTATCGCTTGCCGTAAAAAGCTCGAGGAATATTACAGCAACTTGAGCGAAGACGAAGCGTAAAACGATAAAATTTGCTATCTTTGGGCACATGACAAAGTTTAGCGAATTCCCGTATGTAGCCGACCGCTTTAATGCAGTCCGCAGGGAAACTGTACAAGTCCGCGTTGGCGAGGCTTTGATAGGGGGCAACGCCCCCATTTTAGTTCAGTCCATGACCACCACCAAGCCGAAGGACGTCGAGAAGACGGTGGCCGAGACTCTGGCGCTCGCCAAGGTGGGCTGTGGCCTGGTTCGCATTACCGCCCCGACATTTGCAGATGCTGCCGCACTCGAGGAAGTGATGAAGCAGGTGCGAGCAGCCGGCTGCACGGTGCCGGTTTCCGCCGACATCCACTTCCAGCCGAAGGCTGCGTTCGAGGCGCTCAAGTGGGTCGAGAAGGTCCGCATCAATCCGGGTAACTTTGTCGATACAGGCATTTTGACGCTCGACCAGCAGACGGACAAGTCTTTTGAAGAAGGCAAGGAAAAGGTGGCCGAAGCCTTTACGCCGTTCGTGCAAGAAGCCAAGCGCCTCGGTCGCGCCATCCGCATCGGCGTGAACCACGGTTCGCTCTCGGCCCGCATGATTTACCGCTACGGCGATACGGTCGAAGGCATGGTGGAAAGCGCCATGGAATACTTGGCCGTGTGCGAAGCCGAACATTTTGACCAGGTGGTCTTGAGCCTCAAGAGCAGCAATCCGCGTGTGGCGATTGCCGCCTACCGCATGCTCGCCGCTCGAATTAAGCAGGAAGGCTTTAAGCCGTACCCGTTCCACGTGGGCGTGACTGAAGCGGGCGCAGGTGCCGACGGACGCTTGAAGTCTGCGGCCGGCATCGGCGCACTGTTGCTTGACGGTCTGGCAGATACGATACGCGTTTCTTTGACTGAAGATCCGGTGGCCGAAGTCCCGGTAGCACAGGAACTCATTAAGGCCTGCGCATTGCCTGCTGCACCGACTGCCTACAACGTGCCGCAGCTTGAAAAAGACCCGTACCACTACGAACGCCGCGAGACCGAAGTCGTGAAGGTTTCGGGCGTAGAAATCGGTGGTTCTAATCCGGTGAAGGTCGGCGTGAAGGCCGATGCGATTGCACTCACCGGCGAACGCCGCAATGCTGAATTCGCCCTGCCGAGCTTGGATGCCGCCCCCGTGGTGCAGTTCAAGGATGCCATGGACATCGCGGGCTTCGCTGCGAATCCGGCGAGCGTGCCCGCAGGTTCCGTGTTCTGCTATACCGGCGCCGAGATGGTTTCGGGCGTGCGCGCTCTTGTTGCAGCTCTCGAAGCTGCAGGTCGCAAAGACCCGATTTTGCTTTACGCCAAGATTAACGACAACGAACGTGAAACGCTCCGCGTGTCCGCTGATATCGGAAGCCTCGTGACCGACGGTCTTGGCGACGCCGTCGTGATCGACGGCTACAAGGGTGCTAAGGAAAGCGTGCTCCTTGCATTTGATATTCTGCAGGCCGCCTACTGCCGCCGCAGCAAGACGAACTTTATCAGTTGCCCCAGCTGCGGCCGCACCCTCTACGATATTCAGCAGGTCATGGGCAAGATCAAGGCCCGCTTCGGACACCTCTCCGACATTTCGATTGGCATCATGGGCTGCATCGTGAACGGCCCGGGCGAAATGGCCGATGCCGACTTCGGCTACGTAGGTGGAGGCCCCGGCCGCATTACGCTGTTCGAAGGCAAGACCGCGGTCAAGAAGAACATCCCCGAAGAAGACGCCATCGAGGAACTCGTGAATTTGATAAAAGAGAGAGGCAGGTGGCAAGAACCTTGATTTAGTAGACGGTAGACAGTAGGAAGTAGACAGAATAAATTTGGCGGCGAAGCCGCGATTATTCAACTTCCTACTTCTAACTTCCTACTTCCAACTAAGTTTTAACTTAAACAAAGGACAAAAAAATGGCAACTATTAAGACGATGAACAACATTTCCAAGAAAGGCTTGAGCCTGTTTGGCTCGTTCTACCAGGTTTCCGACTCCGTCGAAAATCCGGATGCCATCTTGGTGCGTTCCGCCCAGGTTGATACCGACAACTTTGATGGCCTGCTGGCTGTCGCCCGCGCCGGCGCTGGCGTGAACAACATCACTATCGACAAGGCTTCTGCAAAGGGTATTTGCGTGTTCAATACTCCGGGTGCAAACGCCAACGCCGTTGCCGAGCTCGTGATGACCGTGCTCGGCATGGCCGTCCGTAACGTGGACAAGGCTGCCGCATGGGTCAAGGGCCTCGACGTGAATGATCCGGACCTCGCCAAGACCGTTGAAAGCGGTAAGAAGAAGTTTGCCGGCATGGAACTCGCCGGTAAGACTCTCGGCGTGATTGGCCTCGGCAAGATTGGCGTGCTCGTTGCCAACTATGCTCGTTGGAAGAACATGCGCGTCATCGCTTACGAACCGTATCCGAACGCCGCCAACATGCACGAACTTTCCAACAAGGTTGAAATTGCCGACCTCGACACCGTGATTGCAAATTCCGACTTCCTCACCGTGCACGTTCCGTTCATCAAGGGCGTGACCGAAAACTTGCTCAACCGTAAGAACCTCGCCGGCTTCAAGGGCAGCTACATCATGAACTTCGCCCGCGGCGGCATCGTGGAAATGGCTCCGGTGAACGAAATGCTCGCTTCCGGTTCTCTCCAGGGCTACCTCTGCGACTTCCCGGATGCAGACCTCATCAAGAACGACAAGGTGACTTGCTTCCCGCACCTCGGTGCCTCTACCGAAGAAGCCGAAGAAAATTGCGCCGTGATGGCCGTTGAAGAATTGAAGGACTACATCGAATACGGCTGCGTCCGCAATTCCGTGAACTTCCCGGCCCTCGTCGATCACCCGCATTCCGGCGTCAAGAGCCGCGTCGTGGTCATCAACCAGGACGTTCCGAACATGATTTCTGAAATCACGAAGGTGTTCGGCGCCGAAGGCATCAACATTGCTTCTTTCAGCAACAAGAGCAACGGCAAGATCGGCTACAACCTCGTTGACGTGGAAAGCAAGGTCGATGATTCTATCGTCGAAAAGCTTTCTAAGCTCGACAAGGTCATCAAGGTCCGCGTGATTCATTTCTAAGAGACCGCTCGCGCCCAATTGTACTAAGTACGTCCCCCGAGCGCTCGCTCTCGCAACCACGCCCCGTTAATACGGGGCGTTTGTTGCTCACGGAAGACCGCTCGCGCCCAATTAGACCGTTCGGCTCTATCGCATCAACAAGAATGTGATATCGCCTCACTCTCGCCTTCACGACTCGTTAATACGAGTCGCTTAAGGCTCACAGAGACCATTTTGGCTAAATACAAAAACGACTCGCTAACGGCGGGTCGTTTTTATTTTCAACAATTAGTATTCATAGTCGGCGCAACCGATGTCACCGTATGTCGAGTGGTCTTTTCGGTGTATCCAATTAATTTAGGAACAGCGATTCCAGAGAGAACGCCGAGTACAACAATGACCACCAAAATTTCGATTAGTGTAAATCCGCGTTTCGTTTTGTATTTTCCCTTCATATGCCAAAATATAGTTGAATTTCTATCTTTGGCACCGAAAATTGCATTATGTTGACTTCTCTGGCACTCATTTTCTTGTTGGGGTTACTTTTAGGCTCGATTTTCGTCAAGCTTAAGCTCCCGAGCATTCTCGGGATGATTCTGACGGGGATTATTCTCGGTCCCCATGCACTGAACCTGCTTCGGCCGGCATTTTTGGATATTTCGGCTGACTTGAGGCAGCTGGCGCTGGTGATTATCCTGACGCGTGCGGGGTTGACCCTCGATATGCGGGAATTCAAGCGGATAGGTCGCGCAGCCCTCTTGATGTGCTTTGTGCCCGCTTCGATTGAAATTGTGGGAGTCGTTTTGCTTGCGCCGCCACTGATGGGGGTGACTTATTGGGAGGCGGCCCTCATGGGGTCTACCATTGCGGCGGTGTCGCCTGCGGTGGTGGTGCCGCGCATGCTCAAGATGCGTGAAGAGAATCGCGGCGTCAAACGGGGGATCCCCCAGATGCTTCTGGCGGGTGCTTCGCTAGATGATGTGTATGTGCTGGTGACTTTTGCTGCTTTCCTAGCTTTGCTAAAGGGCGAGAGCGTTTCGGCAACGAGCTTTCTTTCGGTGCCGGTGTCCATAACCCTTGGGGCTGCGGTGGGAGTGGCCTGCGGGTATGCCTTGGTGTGGTTCTTTAAGCACAAGCACATGCGCGATACGGTGAAAGTGCTGATTATCTTGAGTTTTGCCTTTTTGCTAAACGAACTGGAACATGATATTAGCGATGTGGTGCCGTTCAGCGGCATGATTGCGGTGGTCGCCATTGCGGCCTGCATTTACGGCAAGCATCCGGAACTTGCGAAACGCATCAGCGGCAAGTTCACCAAGTTCTGGGTCGCGGCCGAAATCATCTTGTTTGTGCTAGTGGGTAGCACCTTGGATGTGGCTTATGCGTTTACGGCGGGAATCGGCGCGATTTTCGTGGTGCTCGGGGCCATGTTCTTTCGAATGGCGGGCGTGGCCATTTGCATGTGGCGCACTCCGCTGAATTACAAGGAACGCCTGTTCTGCATGCTGGCCTATGTTCCAAAGGCGACGGTGCAGGCGGCCATCGGCGGCGTGCCCTTGAGTTTTGGGCTTGCCTGCGGCAACAACGTGCTCACGCTCGCGGCCGTGGCGATTATGGTGACGGCGCCGCTCGGAGCTATCTTTATAGATAAAACCTATAGGCGGCTGGTGCCGGTGGATTCGGCAGACGCCGAGAACGGCTAAGCGAGTTCGTTGACGGCTGCGAGGTATTCCTCGAGGGTCTTGGCTTTCTCGATTTTCTTGCGGTTTTTCTTCGGAAGGTCCGCGTACGTCCAGAAGGGGCGGATTTTGTCTAGAATTTGGGCGTTGCCTTGTAAGCGGCGGGCGTAGTCGGCCGCGATGTCGGCGTGGATTTTCAGAAGCGTTTCGGTGGTGGTTCCGCAGGGGAGTCCGGCGTACTGGGTGGCGAGAACCGGGTTCGCGAGGAGGCCCCTGCCAATCATGATTCCCGCAAGTTTCGGGTAGCGTGTCTCGATGTACTGGATCTGCTTGAGGTCGGTGATGTCGCCGTTAAAAATCAGCTTTTGTTTACAATTTCTGTAGAATTTATCGAAAGCCTCGAAGTCGAGCGCGCCCTTGTACTGCTGGATTCCAACCCGCGGATGAAGCGTAATGTGGGCGAGGGGAGCCTCGTTCAGGAGCGGTAGCAGTTGCAGGCTTTCCTCCGGGGAGGTGAGGCCGAGACGCATCTTGATGCTGAACTTTGGGCTTTTGTCTGTGGCAGGTTCGGCTGCGGGTTGGCTTAATTTGTTTATGGCGTCAAGAATTTCGCGGACTTTTTCGGGGTGGGGGAGTATTCCGGAGCCGCGGCCCGACTTGGTCTGCATGGGGTAGGGGCAACCCATGTTGATGTCGATTTCCTGGAAACCGAGCTCTGTAACGGCCTTGGTCAAGGTGTTGAATTCCTCGACATCGCGTACGATGATTTGCGGGACCAGGTGGTAAGGATGCTCTGTCTGCAGATCGCGGAGGTCCCTGGCGCGGACTTCGCCTTTTTCCAACCTAAGAAACGGTGTGTAATAGGTATGGATTCCAGGGGCGAACTTGCTGTGGGCTAGTCGGTAAGCCGATTCGGTAAATCCCTGGAGCGGGGCAAAGTGAATGGGGAGCATGGTTACGAAGCGCACGACTTACGAGCAGCGGAGCACTTGACCCGGGCGAATGGTGTTGCCCTTGATGCCGTTCAGCTGCTTGAGTCGCGTTACAGAAATGCCGTATTTGCGGGCGATTTTGCCGAGACAGTCGCCGCGACGCACCTTGTAGTAGCGGTGCTTGGAAAGTTCCTTCTGGTAGCCTTCTTCAACCGCGAGCATTTCTTGCGGTTCGATCGTAATGAGGGCACTCTGGAAAGTGCCTTCTTCGAAGTTGAAAATCGTGGACGGGTCGATGTAGTTGCCGTGGTACTTCATCTCGAAGTGTAGATGGGCGCCGAAGGAACGGCCCGTGTTGCCGCCTACGCCGATCGTATCGCCGGCTTGCAGGGTGTCGCCGACATGTACTTGCCAGCTGGCGAGATGGGCGTAGAGCGTTGTGAGGCCGTTGCCGTGGTCCAGAATCACGTACTTGCCGTAGCCTTTGCGGCGGCCTTGGTTGCGGACCTTGGTGACGACTCCTGTAAAGGCTGCCACAATGGTGCGGTCTTCGCCGTGGCAGAGTCCCATGTCGACACCGCGGTGCATACGGTAGGTGCGGATGCCATAGGGGGCAGAAATGCGGCGGCTTGCCGTGGGCACAAAGGCGGTGGTCATGTCAAGCGTCAGTTTGGGGAGCGTTTCAAGCGATGCGGAATCGCCTTCGGCCATATCGGCGGCGAGTTCGGCGTCTGCTTCTTCTTGGCTCATTTCGGATTCACCGTCGGAATCTTCGATATCGGAGTCTGCTGCGGTGACATCGTTGGCGGCGATTTCGGAATTGCCGGCGTCGGCTTCGTCAAGAATCGGGTTGCCGGTAAATTCACTTTCCGTTTCGGAGGGAGCTAAAATCTGTGTTTCTGGCTCGGTTGTGGGCTGAGTATCTTGAGCCGTATTTTTGTTCGAAGCACAGGCTGTAAAAAACAATACAATAGACAGTAGAAAACCAAACATTCGCATAGATTTCAGCAATATAATATTTTTCTATAGGTTCTAAAACTTTTATTTTCCTTGCGTTGCCCTAAGTGTAATTAGTTGTATACATATGGCGCTTTTTGGGCGAATTAGGCTTTATTGGTGGTGTATATTTTTCTAAATTGTGGCGCGTCAGGGCCTATCATCCAGGTAGGTTCCTAGTCCGGCTAGATTAGCCGATAAAGGATTATATAATGGCAAAGAAAGTTCAGGATGCCCTCAAGGACATCATCTCCCTCTGCAAGCGCCGCGGTTTCATTTTCCCCGGCTCCGAAATTTACGACGGCCTCGCCAACACTTGGGACTACGGTCCGTATGGCGTGGAACTGAAGCGCAACATCAAGAACCTCTGGTGGAAGAAGTTTGTGACCAGCCGCCAGGATGTGCTCGGTCTCGACAGCTCTATTCTCTTGAACCCCCGCGTTTGGAAGGCTTCTGGCCACGTGGGTAACTTCTCTGACCCGCTGGTCGACTGCCTCGCTTGCCACGAACGTTTCCGTGCCGACCAACTTTTGGAAGACAAGCTCGGCGAAGGCTGCTGCGCCGGCAAGAATTTTGACGAAGTCCACCAGATGATGATGGACAACAAGATCGAATGCCCGACCTGCGGCAAGACCGACTGGACCAAGCCCCGCGCATTCAACCTGATGTTCCAGACCGAAATCGGCGTGATTGAAGGTGAAGGCAACAAGGTGTACCTCCGTCCGGAAACCGCTCAGGGTATCTTCGTTGACTTCAAGAACATTGTCGATAACGTCCGCCCGCGCATCCCGTTCGGTGTAGGCCAGATCGGTAAGTCTTTCCGTAACGAAATTACTCCGGGTAACTTCATCTTCCGTACTCGCGAATTCGAACAGATGGAACTTGAATTCTTCTGCGAACCGGGTACCGAACTTGATTGGTACAACTTCTGGCGTAAGTACTGCTTCGACTGGCTCGTGAACGATCTCGGCGTGAAGAAGGAAAAGCTCCGCCTCCGCGAACATGCCAAGGAAGAACTTTCTCACTACTCCAACGGCACCACCGACGTCGAATACGAATTCCCGTTCGGCTGGGGCGAACTCTGGGGTATCGCCAGCCGTACGAACTACGACTTGACGCAGCACCAGAACGAATCCAAGGTCAAGCAGGAATACATTGACCCGGTGCAGAACAAGCGCTACATCCCGTACGTGGTGGAACCGTCCCTCGGTGTGGAACGCCTGCTCCTCGTGCTCCTCTGCGACGCCTACGACGTGGAAAAGCTCGAAAACGACGAACGTACCGTTCTCCACTTCGATCCGAAGATTGCTCCGGTGAAGGTCGCCGTGCTCCCGCTCGTGAAGAAGGGCCAGGTGAAGGCCAAGGCCGAAGAACTCTACCAGAAGCTTCTCAACCGCTGGAACGTGGAATACGACGAAACGCAGTCCATCGGTAAGCGCTACCGCCGTCAGGACGAACTCGGCACGCCGTTCTGCGTGACCGTCGACTTCGACACGGTGGGCGAGGGTGAATCTGATCCGGCAAAGCTCGGCTACGTGACCGTTCGCGAACGCGACTCCATGAAGCAGGAACTGGTCAAGATCGACGAACTCGAAGCTTACCTGTCCGCTAAACTCGGCTGCTAGTTGAGATGCAAAGGGAACCTCATGGTTCCCTTTGGAATCCTTCCTAGAAGTAGGTAAAAGGGCCCGGAAACGGGTTCTTTTTTTATTATATTCTTTGTTATGAAATGTTCATATAAAATATTGTTTTCGGCCTTATTTTTGTGGGGCTGTTATAGCGATAAGGGCTATGAGCCAAAAATTGACTATACGGGGGCTGTTCCGACATACAAAGCTGGAGGGCCCAGTAAATTGTCAACTTGTAACAAGAAACTTGAAGGCACGACCGTTTATGTAGAAGGCTATCAAATGTCTGGCATATACACATGCTCCGATGGTGCGTGGACTAAAATAGCGGATGTCGCTGCCTATGAAACGAAATACGAAAATCTTCCCGAATTTGATGCGGAATCTGAACGCAAGTATAATGCCTTGAATGGCAATGATGTTGCTCCTCCGGTTTTCGACCAAATTACAGATTCCAGGGATCAGCATGTCTATAAGATTGTTCGAATTGATGGTGAATGGTGGTTTGCCGAGAACCTGGATTTTGAGGTGGGCGAATCTGAACACTACGAAGACAACGTATGCAAAGACAAGTGCGGTGTCGGCTATTATTATGACGATGCCGTTCATGCTTGCCCCAGAGGATTCCATTTGTCTACAAGGAAGGAATGGAAAAACTTAATCGAGTATGTCGGTGGCGAAGATTATGCGGCTATCGCCCTTAAGGCCGAAGGAGATTACTGGTATGGCGAAGCTCGTAATACGGTCGGTTTTTCGGCGTTGCCTGTAGAGATTGACTTTTATAGCGAGAATTGCTTCTGGACTGCTACGGACAATGTGCTTTTTGACATTAGTGGCTACGAAGTGCAAGAGGGCTCCAATGTTGCTAGTCAAAGAAAATGTTCTGTGCGTTGTGTGGGGGATTAAGTGAAATATTGTTCTGTTTTATTATTGGCTCTGTTCGTGAGCGCTTGCAGTTTTAAGGCTAAGGTGTTGAATGCGGACAATTCTGATGTCACTCCGCTAGATTCCCGCACGCCTGTGGCTTTTGTTTTGGCTAAAGAAGTTCCCGTGGTTCCAGAAAACGGCATTTATCGTGGAACGTTCGAAACCACGTCGAACGACGCTTGTACTTTAGATAGAATGATCGATGTCACGGTAGAAAAGGCGCGTCATGCGGGTGCAAACTTCATTTATGCTAAACGTATCAAGGATGTTTATGTTCCCGGCACAAGTACCTATGTAGGTGGGGCTTTCGTTACTACGGCAGGTAGAAATTGCGTGACGATTTTGGCAGATTTCTATTATGCCGAAACGCCCGCCCAGGCGAAGTTTGTTCGTGAACAGAAGGGGGACGCATGGAAAAAATAGTCTTTGTTCTGTGCCTGGGTCTAATGTCGCTTGCTTGGGCAGGCGAGTTTGATGATTTTGAAAAATCGTTGATAGATGGTTCGTCTGAAAGCGTCGAAGCTTCTTCTACGGAGTCGGGAGATGCTTCTACAGATGCATTCGAGCAGAGCCTGATGACGAATGCTGACTATGCCGGTATGGAACCGGTATACAAGTTGCGTGAATCTTTGCTTGAATATGTCAAGAATAAAGATACCGCCAAGGTCAGCGAAAGTATCCGCGAACTGGAGAGCATGAAAACCAGGGAATGCTTGCCTATTCAAGATGTCGAAAAGACGCTTATTTATCTTGAACTAAAAATGTACCGCCCCTTGATTCCGCACATGGTGCATGAATTCAAGTCGTCGTACGACACGCTTGAAGTAGATGCGGGCTATAGAATTGCCAAAGATGATGGCTTGAATCTTTACCTGAAAAAGGCGGCTCTGGATCTGGATTCGGCAAAAGTGAATCTTTTCGAAAATCACGCTTCGAGTATAAAGAAGTCAAATGGTTTGAGTGCCGAAGAAAAAGCTGAACTTGAACTGTTGATGCAGCTCGATGGTGCATATTGGAGCGAATCGAAACTGAATGATGAACGTGCCCTTGTGGAACATTTCGTGAATGAATATCCGAATAACCCTGATGTACCTTGGCTTAAAAAGGCGGTTCTTTTGCCTATGCAGCGCATGGATACTTTTGGCATGTATATGGAAGATCGTGTGAAAAACAAGGATCGTTTAATCGAGAGTAAGTACTATACGGGTGGCTTGGGCTTTAACTTGTACCTTCTGGGCATGGGTACCGTTGTTAGCGGTTACGATGATTTATACCGCAGCGACCTTTTGGATCCCGAAGATAATCTGGTGCAAATGGAATTTTATTTGCAGTTCAGCAGAATAGCGTTGTCTCTTGGCTTTTATAATTCCGGAATAGCCGGTATCGAAACGGTCGATTTGACTGCGGGTTATGTCTTATATGATAGTCGCCATTTGAAAATTCGACCCTTTGTCGGAATCAGCACGGCCTTTAGTAATTTCACGATTAAAGAAGATTTCTTTTTAGGTGCCGAATCGTATTACGGAAGCGGCAGTTATTATGAAAAGGGCAGTGAACTGGACGAGAATTTTTCGGAGTCGGTTGCAGGATGGGTCTTTGGAACGAATATAGACTTGAAGTTTGCAACAACCTATTTCTTGTTGTCAGATACCAAGTTGACTTCGTTTGCCTTGGTCGGTCGTTTTGGAATATCGACGATCGACTTGCAGGGAGAGGTCGTGAAGGGTGATGGTTATATGGCCTTTGTTGCTGCCGGTATCGGTGTTTATTTCTGGTAAATTATGAAAAAGTTCTTGATGTTGTTTGCCGCCTTGTGGGTAGGATTTGCTTTTGCAGAGGCTCCTTCGGAAGATCCCGTTTCTGAATCGACGGCTTCCGAGAGCGTGGTTACAGCCAATTCGATTTCCAAGAAGGAACTGTTTTCCAGGGCCCGTGATGCCTTGAAGACTTCTCTAGAAACGGGGAACAAGGAACGGGCTTCGCAGGCGCTTGCCTACCTGCAAAAGAATTTGAGCGAAGGCGCTCCGTTAATCCGTTTTGAAGAATACCTGATTAATATGGAACTCGGTGATTTCGAGAACGGTATTGCGATTTACACGGACTTGCGTCGCGAAGTACTTGACCGAGACTACAAGCCGAAACGCGATGTGCGAATCCAGGTGGATGACCCGTTGGCGGTGTATTTGCGCCGCAATCTTTCGGATTATTCTCGAGTGAAGGCGGATTCTCTGTATGCTCGGGTTGAAAATTCCGATATCAAGGAAGAAACGAAGAAACTTTATAAGGCGATGCTTTATTCCGAAATCGTCTTTGAAGATACCGCTACGGCGGAAGCGTTTATCCGGGCTGCAAAGGATTACGCGATGTACCATCCGACTTCTCCTTATGCAGAGGTTTTCACCAAACAGACGATTCCGTATGTCGAGTCTTTTTTGAAACCTTTGCGCGCATTTAGGGAAGATCCGCTTGCTCATAAGTATTATACGGGCGGTTTGGGAACGCATGTCTATACCTGGACCGGCTTCATGAGTGGCGATATCATGGACGTTGCAGAAGACAAAATGGGCTCCGCCTTTATGGCTGATGTCACGATGCGTATTTGGCGTCTCAGCTTGAATGCTTTCTTGGCGTGGGGCTTGATTACGGAACCCAAGTTATATGATGAAGATGCCTATTGGAGTGAATCGGAAGATGAATCGATTGGTTTGACAATCGGATTCACGGCCTTTGATTCCAGGTATTTGCGTGTAGAGCCGTTTTTGGGCTTTGGCGCCTCTTACTTTATGGGAGATGAATTAGCTTCAGATGATTTTGTTCTGGGGTGCAATGCGGATTTCCGTTTCTGGGCGTCAAAGCCGGCGCGAATGGGAGAGATTTCTGTTGCGTTTGACTTACGATTGAAATATATGTTCCAGCTAGGAACATTTTCTGATTATAATCTGACTGACGAAAGCGATTGGTCGGCAAACCGCCACACCTTCGCTATCGGCCTCGGTGTAGAACTCTGGTAATTTGAATTCGCGTGTTTATAAAAGCCTCTCGAACGGTTCCTTTTTTTGTATAAAGTCTTACTGTGGTAATATTGAGGTTGCCCTAAGTATCCATCTTTTTTGAAGTTTAAGAAAAAGGAACATACATAGTCTGTTTTGTGTTTTGTTTTTTTTACGCTCTAAAGTTGTGTTTCGAAATTATATTTATTAAAATGAAAAAAGTATATGCCAATTCACATAGTGATAATGTGGTTCTTGGTTTTACAATGAGGTGCGATAATGAATAAAAAAATCATGGGTCTCGCCATAATGGCTGTTTTGATTCTCGCATGCGATGATTCGTCGAATGCAGATAATACTGCTTCCGAGTCTGGATTGGTTGATACCGATATTTCAAAAACGCACGGTGCTGGTACTGTGGTTGATACTGCATTACCGGCATGTGAAAATAAATCGCAAGATTCATTGAACGATGTGTCTTCTGAATCCTGGATACCTCTTGATACAGTTGCATGGCAATCATCGGATACCGTGTGCTTTTATAATGAATTCCCATATAAGGATACCATTTGCTGCTTTGGAGAACGTGGAACGTGGCTACAACGTGATGAAAATGGGAAATATATAAATGTGAGTGGGGACTATTCCGTTGGTTTTGATTCCGACACTCTTGCAGCCATGGTGGAGCCATCTTCGGTTAAGAAATGTCTGGCGAGCATTGGCAATGAGCAATATAAAGGTCTTGAAATAGGTCCGCAAATTTGGCTTTCGGAAAATGCTAAGGGTGAGGGGCGTTGCCTGAATGACGATGAGGAAAATTGCAAGTTGTTCGGAACGCTGATGCCTTACGATAAGGCAAAGGAAGCTTGCTCTGGGGAGTATCGTTTGCCCTCCTCGAATGATGTCAGTCGGCTGCTTTTCTCTGTGGGAATGGTAAGGGAAAGAGCGTTCACCAAGGATGTGTGCGGAGAACTTCCTAGTGAAACGAGCTATGTCAATGTTCCTTTGTTCGCGGAGTCGCGAGATTCCTTGAATGGTACAAATGCATACGGATTCACCTTCTTGGTGGATGGTGGAATATATGAAAAAAAATTTGATGGAAAGGGACTAGCCTATTCTATGGATAGAACATGTTTCTTTTTGCTATCCGATGAAAGTTCTGATTACCGAAAAGCTTTTTGCTATGATGTCTATAAGAAAAAGGCGAGTGTTACATCCCTTGAAAAGGATGCCGAGGTGTATGCACGATGCATCATGAAGTAATGAGCGAAGTTAGTTGATATATGAAAATGAAAAGGAACCCGAAACGGGTTCCTTTTTAAAATTGTTAGAGTTTCCCCGAATTTGTCTGGGAATTTTTTTACTTCTTGAAGGCCTTAAGGATTATGGCAGCCTTGCTGAACTGCTGCTTCACGGATTTGGGACCGGTACCGCCTTCGATGTTACGGCGGGACACGCTGTATTCAAATGTGAGCGTCTTTTTCATCTGCTTCACGTTCGGAACACCGGCGCTGGCCCAGGCCTCGTCGCTAAGGTCTGTGAATTCGAGGCCCTGGCGGGCGGCTTCGCCGACTAGGCTACCGACCACGTGGTGGGCATCGCGGAACGGCACGCCGGATTCGACGAGAAGATCGGCGAGATCGGTAGCCAGCAGCGCCGGCAGCATCTTCGCGTGCATCTTGTCGAAATTGAAGCGTGCACTTTCCAAAGCCTCTTTCATCACGCGGAGAATCACCTTCACGTTATGGACGGAGTCGAAAACCGGTTCCTTGTCTTCTTGCAGGTCGCGGCTGTAGCTGAGCGGGGCACCCTTCACCAGCGTGTAGAGGGCGCTGAAGTTACCGAGCATGCGGCCGGACTTTCCGCGGATGAGTTCCATGGAGTCCGGGTTCTTCTTCTGCGGCATCATGGAAGACCCGCTGGAGAAGGCATCGTGCAAAGTGAGGTAGCCGAATTCGCTGGTGCTCCAGTTCACAAAGTCTTCGGCGTAGCGGCTCATGGTGTTCGCGATAATCGCGAGGTCGGCTTCGAATTCGAGCATCATGTCGCGATGGCTCACGGCGTCAATGCTGTTCGGGCTTACGCCGTTAAATCCGAGTTCCTTTGCCACTAAAGCGCGGTGATACGGGAACGCGGAACCGGCCATGGCGCCGCTACCGAGCGGGAGTTCGCTGTGCAGTTCCAAGAAGTTGTCGAGGCGCTTCACGTCGCGGCTCACGGCAAAGAACATGCTCATCAGGTAATGGCTGAAGTAGATGGGCTGTGCCTGCTGCAGGTGCGTGTAGCCCGGCATCATCTTGCCGAAATATTTTTTGGCGAGGTCGAGGACCGTTTCCATTAAAGAAACTTCGAGGGCGCGGATTTCGGCGGCGCGGTGACGCATGTAAAGCTTGAAGTCGGTGCAAACCTGGTCGTTACGGCTGCGGCCCGTGTGAATCTTTTTGCCGAGCGCGCCGATGCGTTCGGTGAGTACGCGTTCCACGGCCATGTGGATGTCTTCGTCAGATTCCTGCCAAAGGTTCTTGCCGGCCTTGTAATCCTTGAGGATGCTGGCGAGTCCGTCGCAAATTTTCTTGTAGTCGGCCTTGCTTAACACGCCGGATTCCACCAGGCCCTTGCCGTGGCCGATGCTGCCTTCGATGTCTTCTTCGATGAGTTCAGCGTCAAACTGCAAGCTAAAGCTCAGGTCCACCATGCTCTGTGCCATGCCGCTAGCAAAACGGCCGGTCCACATGTTGGTCTGGGTGCCCTTCTTAGCTTTGTTTTCAGTTTTCTTTGCGGTTGTCTTTGCCATAATTCAAGTCCTCAAAAAATTTTCTGCCCAAATATAGATATTTAAAATTTTGCTAGAAATTCGGAAAACAAAATTCCGAACTCCGAATTAGTCCTACATCAAAGCGTACTTGAGCAAGAATATCACGGTGAGCACAATCATGACCCAGTGTACATTCTTGATCATGCCGGTGAGAGCGTTTATTAAGGTGTAAGAAATCACGCCGAACATGATGCCGTCCGAAATGGAATAGGTCAGCGGCATGGCAATCATGCAGATAAAGGCGGGTATCGATTCTTTCGGATTGGTCCAGTCAATTTTGGTGATGGAGGTCATCATGAAATAGGCGACCATGATGAGCGCGGGGGCTGTTGCAAAACCCGGAATCGCCATGAAGACTGGCGCAAAAAGGAGCGAAAGCAAGAAGAATAATGCGACCGAGACGGCGGTAAGGCCCGTCTTTCCACCGTAGGTGACGCCGGCGGCGCTTTCCACGTAAGTGGTCGTAGTCGATGTTCCGCAAATGGCTCCGATCGAGGTGGCGATTGCGTCGCAGCTAAGCGCCTGAGAAATGCGGGGGAGCTTGCCGTCTTCTTTCAGGAACCCGCCACGGAACGAAACTCCAATCAGAGTGCCCAGCGTATCGAACAGGTCTACAAAGAAGAAAGCGAAAATCACGACAAAGAAATCGAGCGACTTGATGAGCGAAAATCCTTGGCCGACAATAGCATCGCCTCGGGTGAGTGTCCAGGATTCCGGATGGAAAAGCGCTCCGCAGGTGATTCCGAATTCGCGGAAGGAACGGTCCAAAGTCTGCAGGTAATCGCCGAACTGCGGAATTACGGAATGAAATCCGGCTTCGGGATTCGGAACGTAGATGCCTGCAAATTCGGTGACAATGCCTAGCAACCATGTCGCAAAAATTCCAAGCAGAATGGCACCGCGAATTTCTTTGATCAAGAAGGCCGAAGTAATGATAATGCCCACCAGGGTAAGAATCGCCCAGATGCCGCTCGTGTGCATGTCGACCATGTGGAAGTTGATGAGGCTTACGATGGTGGAATTGTTGGCGACGACGATTTTACCGCCCTGCAAGGCGATAAAGGCGATGAATATGCCGATGCCGACAGCAACGCCCGATTTGAGCGAAAGGGGAATGCTGTTAAAGATTTTTTCGCGGACAGAAACGATTGAAAGGATTAAGAACAAAATGCCTTCGATAAAGACGGCGAGCAAGGCGAATTGCCAGCTGTAGCCCATGCTTAGCACCACGGTGTAGGCAAAGAAGGCGTTTATGCCAAGGCCAGGGGCAAGTGCAAAGGGGTATTTCGCGACAAAGCCCATGAGGGCAGAACCGACGGCGGCCGCGATGACGGTGGCGATGAAGACGCCGCCCTTGGGCATTCCTGCGGCCGAAAGAATTTCGGGGTTCACCGCCAGAATGTAGGCCATGGTCATGAAGGTTATGAGACCAGCGAAAAATTCGGTGTGGATGTTGGTCAGGTTGTCACTCAACTTGAAGAATTTGTCGAGAAAGAAAAATTCTTTCTTGAGTTCACGATCGGCCTTGTACATGAATGTCTTTTTCTTGTTCTCTTGCATTTTCCCTTCCGTCATTCCCGCAAAAGAGGAAATCTGTTTTTTAATTAATAATCCACAGTCTACTTCCTACTGTCTACTTCCTACTGTCTACTGCCTACTCAAAATTCCTTCTACAGTCGTGATAATTTTGTCCCTTTCGCCACACCAGTCGGGGGCGATGAGCATGTCGCTCGGGCTTTCGCCGCTAAATCGCTCGATGGCGGTTTCGAAGCCGATAATCTTGATCATCTCGGCGACCGCTTCGCAGTATTCTTCAAAATTCAGGAGTTTGATTTCGCCGTTGGCGTAATCCTGCGCCATGACGGTGCCCGCCACGATGTGCAGCGGGTGAATCTTGACCGCGGCGAGTTTCAAGTCGCGCACCACTTGGGCGGTGTGCTTGAAATCTTCCATGGTTTCGCCGGGGAGCCCTACGATCACGTGCGTGGTAACGGTGAGTTCCGCCGCCTGGCAGCGCTTGACGGCATCGGTAAATTCGGCGAGGGTATGCCTGCGATTGATGGCGGCGAGCGTCAAGTCGTTTGCGGTTTGCAGGCCGATTTCTACGATAATCGGTTTCTTGCGATTGAGTTCCGCGAGGTATTCGACCTTTTCGTCTTCGAGGCAGTCCGGGCGCGTGCCGATGGCTAGGCCTGCAATTTCTTTATGCTTGATAATCGGGTCGATGATTCCGCGTAGGTGCTCCAGCGGCGCATGCGTATTCGTGTACGGCTGCAAGTAAGCCAAAATGCCTGCGTTCGGGTACTTTTCACGGAGGCGCGGCACGAACTTGTCGAGCTGTTCCTGAATCGATACCTTCGCCTGGTCGAATACCGGACTGAAACTCCTGTTATTGCAGTAGCTGCAACCCGAAAAACTCTTGGTGCCATCCAGGTTCGGGCAACTCATGCCGCCATTCAGCGGAAGTTTGCGCACCTTCAGGTAATTCGGGAAAATTTTCAGCAGTAAGTCTCGGTATGGAGTGTAATGCATGCGAAATAATATAGTATTTAGTGGATAACAAACATAAGACGGTCGGCTGTAGACTGTGATTGTAAGTGTTAAAAAGTAAACCGAATGTAAACTTTAATTATATTTAGTCACTATGATGTATAGGTTTCTTTTTGTCTTTTTGATGTCGCTTTTTGTGTCGCAGGTTTTTGCGGCAAATTTAAACGATTCGACTGGTACAACTCTGACGAAATCTTCGCATGCAGAAAAGGGTGGGCTCCTGGCAAACCTTCATGCCGTCCGCGAAGACGAAGCGATTCATCGCGGAAACTTTTTGACGGGTGCCACCCTGTTTTTGCTGCAAGGTGAATCTGACGAAGATGCCCTGAATATCATTTTTGGCGATATTTACAAGGCCGAGGGGTACACTTTTACGGCCGAAGGTTTTGGCGGTTATTTTATTCGTGATGCAATCGCGATCGGTGCCCGAGTGGGGTATAGCCGGACCTTTGTGGATATCGATTTTTCCATTCTCGAAGATATTGCCGATGTCAAGGAACATCGCAAGTACGTGAGCAATGGATTCTTTGTACAGCCCTTCTTGAAAAATTACTTGAAAGTTTTTGATTCCAGAACGGTCTATTTCTTTAACGAGACCTCACTCAAGGTGGAATATTCTTATGGCATTTCGCAAACCGACGATGGCGAAGAAATGTCAAAGACGAAAAATCATGGCTGGACATTCAATTTCGGTATCAATCCGGGCTTGAGCATTATGGTGCTGGACCGCTTGGCTTTTGAAACCTCGGTGGGCCTTTTGGGGCTCAGTTCTTCGTTCATGGAAATCGAAGAAAACGGGGAATCCCGTAGCGAGGTGCTGTACAATATCGTGAATTTCAAGATCAACTTGCTGGCCTTGGACTTTTCGTTGGTCTATTTCTTTTAACAAGTGGGGAGTGCTAATATGAAAAAGTGGAATTTCCTTGCTTTGATGATGCTTCTTGGCGCATGTACCGCCGATTACGATACGTTTAACACTTCGGATTATCGCGAACTCAAAGAAATTGTCGTCGCCGAACAAGACGGCTCGCCGGCGATTTATTCGGAGCAACACCGCATCGAATTTGACTTGGTCGAAGTTCCCGACTCGCTTGATACATGGGAATCGGTGACACTTGAAGAACTTGATTTGAGTCATTTTGCAACGCTTCATTTGGTGGATGGCGATATCGATGATTTCCCGACGGATTCTGCGGGGCTCGATTCGCTTGCCAATAAGGTGAAGTATTCCAAGAATGCCATTGAACAAGGCGAAACACTTCAGATACCTTCTAGCCATGTACTTTATGTGGTTGTGGTTTCTGAAAGCGGTAAAAAATCTGTTTGGCAGTTAAAATTCAATATCCCGAATGTGGAACCTGAAAGTGGTTCTGAATCTAGCAGTTCTTCGGCCAAGTCCAGTAGCTCTGCAGAACGTAAATCGAGCAGTTCCGAAAAGAGCGACAAGTCCAGCAGCTCGGAGTCCAAGGAAACTTCTAGCAGCTCCCAAAAATCTGCGGATAGTTCTGCGGCCACATCAAGTTCTTCGGAATCTGACGAGCCGACTAGCTCTTCTGAAGGTAGCGCCGAAGCCCCGAAGATTTTGTCCCTTTCGATTGCCGGAAAAGCCGCTGTTATCGATGAAGAAAACAAGTCTATCCATGTGGACGATCTTGAATTCCGCACGGATTTAACCGCTCTTGAACTTTCGGCGATGGAACTTTCAGAAGGTGCTACGGCCAATGTGACGGTAGGCGAGTCTTACGATTTTGGCGCGGGTATTCAGGTCAAGGTGACGAATGAAGACGAAAGTGTCACTTATTCGGTGAAGGCGGGCTACCAGTTACCAGGCGAAAATTTCAACTCCTGGAATAAGAATGATGTCACGCCGGATTCTATTTGGGGCAACGCCAATACGATTTTGACAACCACCGAAAAGAAAACTTCGGGTTCTATGATTGGCGCAATGATTAAAACTGGTTCCGCTCTTACTAAGATTGCAAGCGGGAGCCTCTATACGGCCGACTTTAACCCCAATGGCGTGGGCACGCTTTCGATGGCCAGTTCCTCGACTTGGCCCGATGGCAATGAACTTCTGGACTTTGGCAAGCCCTTTGCGGCAAGGCCCGAATACATGGAAGTCAAGTTCAGCTATGAAGGCAAGGGCGATAGCTGCGATATCTACATTCTGCTCGAAAACCGCACCGGCAACAAGAATGTGAACCGCAAGTCCACCGATGTCAACACGCTGGTGGCTTCGGCTTGGTTCCGCTCCACTAAAGCGGATAACTCTGGCCGCGAAAATCCGGACGTCGTAAGCGTTTCGGAACCTGACGAAAATGGCATGCGCACGCTCCGCTTGAAGCTCAAGTATGGCGAACCTCTTGAAGGATCTCCCATCGAAAATTCTTCGACATTCGATACCAAGTTGAAATCTTCGAATAAGGCCGCTATCAATAACGGCCTCGTGCAGGGAACGGGCGAAGAACCCGTGACTCACATTCGCGTGGTATTCGCCTCCAGCGCCGACGGAAATCACTACAAGGGTGTATCAGGTGCTACGCTCATTGTAGATGATTTGAAATTGATTTATTAAGCCGTCGCTTTATTTTACGATGACGCTCTGGTTTTGCGCCTTGATTCGGACAATATAGCGTCCGGAGCGAGGTGCGGCAAGCGTTGCACCGTTAGATTCTGTCAGCTTCCAGTCTACAAGCGTTCCATTCATGTCGAACAAGGCGACATAAGTGTTGGCGGGAATGCCTGTAATCGAGATGATTCTGTGGTCGATGGACAGATTGTAGTGGAAGTCCAATACAAGACTCTCGACAATGGAGTTCTTGCCGGACGAGCTAGATTTCGGTTCTTTAGAGGAACTGGATTTCGCTCCTTCGGACGAACTGGACGTTTCCTTGACAGAAGAACTTGACGATTTGGCGTCGCTGCTAGAAGACGTAACGCTGGAGGAAGACTTTGCCTCGCTGCTGCTCGAAGACGTTTCGCTCGAAGAACTGATGGCGATGATGGTCATCCCCTTAAGAACAGGGTGCGCGTCTTTTCCGATATTCTGAATCCAGCATTTTCCGTCAATGACGCTGTCTGTATAATCTTGCAAAGCTTTCAGCACGGTGCCGTCTGCAAAATCTTCTGCGGTCACCTGAATCTGCTGGAAATTGTTGTCGGGGTCGGCGTTGATAAAGAAGGAGTTTGTAACGTTCTGTACAAGGTAGCCTTCGTAATCGCCGATAACTCCGCCATTGTTATAATTGCCGGAGGGGATTTCTTGCGTGTTAAACGAATTGGTAATGTTGACGGAGTTCGCGTGTCCGACGAGTCCGCCAATTTCGGTTTCGGCCTTGATTTTACCAGCGTTATACGAGTTGTAGATGTCTCCCGTCAATTCTGCGGACAGGCCTCCTAATCCGTATTCGGCAATAACGGTGCCTTCGTTTGCGGTCTGGATAAGTTTACATGGCTTGCATGTGCTGAAAAGGCCTCCGACATTGGTCTCGCCGCTAATTAGGCCTGAATTGTATGAAAATTCAATCAGGGAATAGCCGTTGTCGTCATCCATCAGGTCGCCTGCAATGTAGCCGCCTAGGCCGCCTGAGCCTCCGCCATAAATATTTCCTGCGTTGTAGGAGTTCCTGATGCGGGTTCCCGTTAAGCTATAGCCGACAAGGCCGGCGACTGTGCCCGAAACGGCATGAATGTTTCCCTTGTTGCTCGAATTCAAAACGACGGGATACCCATTGTATTCCGTACGGCCAACTAGACCGCCTGCATATTGACCCGCCTTGACGAGTGCCTCGTTGTGGACGTTTTCAAATACGGTGACCAATCTTGTGATTTGTCCGGCAATACCCGCCACGTTTTCCATCGCTTCAAAGTAAGAATCCTTGAGTGTCAAGTCCTTGATTGTGGTGGTGTCTGTGCCTTTCCACACATCGAAATCGTAAGAATTGATTGATCCGAACAGACCTACATTCTTGTAGTATTGCATATCGTAAAAGTAAAGTCCCGATATGGAATGTCCTTGACCGTCAAATGTTCCGCCGAAGTATTGAATCGGTTCCCATCTGATAAAGTTGGAGGCGTCTTCGTTCAGCGTTTCAGAAGAGGCGAGGACATTCTTGTTGACGACAATGTCGGCCGTGAGCTTGGCACAAAGAGGATCTTTTATGTTTGTGCGGGTGGTGTCGTTTACATAGTAGGCGAACTGGTAAAGTTCTTCGGCGGTTCCGATTTCAAAGCAGCCGTCAACCAGTTTAGGAGTCTTTAATTCGAACCATTTTGCGTACAAGTTGATATCGCCGCTGTCCTTGGTGTTAATCGCAAGAATAGCGTCGCCTTCCCGTTTTTCATTGTCATACCAGCCTGCAAACAGATATCCGTCGCGTTCAGGCTTGGGCGGATAAATCTTGTGCCCTTCTACATAGTAGTCGACGTATTCGACCGTATCGCCTTCGAAAGTGTGCAGGACCAGTTTGGAAATCGTGGGGGAGTATCCCTTGATTGTCCCGCTTAAAGTGGGAATGGGGTCTGTGCCCACATTTTGTCCCCAAACAGAGCCGTCGACGCCGTTCTTTTTATAGTTGTGCAGTTCGGCGGCAATAGTTCCGTTTTCGAATTCCTCTAGGGTTGCGGGGGAGCCTGCGTTATTGCTAATGCTATCGGTACGGTAGAAACAATGATCAATCGTGAGGAAGTCTTCGTTAACTTCGTTGTAGAGGAGTCCCTTGAATAAAAATTTCTTGGACAGGTCGCCCACATCGTACGAGTTTCTGATGGCAATCGTTTCGCCGTTGTAGTGGCCCACAAAAAATCCGACGAATCCGTTGTAGTAGGTGGGGTCGATTACAGAACTTGCGTTGTACGAGTTGACAATAGAAACATTGCTCCTGCTGAAATACGCGATAAGTCCATACGTAGTGGGGATTCTTTTGGATAGGAGCTTACTTGTGTTGGAACAGTTCTCGATACGAACTTCCTTGTAGTTGTCGACGTTTTGTACAAGACCTGCGGCAGTGAATAGAGTGTTAAAGATTGCTCTGTTGTGGCAATTCTTGATAGATAAAAGGGCCTTTTGCTTGCTGGACGAGTTAAATTCGCTCGCATGTCCAATAAATCCAGAAGTATAATCGCCTTCGATAATCCCTTCGAAGAAGGAATTGGAAATTTCGATCGAAGAGTGTGCCCTACCTACAAAGCCTCCGACGGTGATGCCTTTAACGTAGGAGTCCTTGAATCCGAGGTTCTTGATTTCGACCTTGTTCGTGATAGACTGTTTGCCGGTGTGGTTAAAGAATCCGACCGAATCTCCTTTGGGCTGGTAGTTGTAGAGACCCGAGATAATGTGGTTCTGACCGTCGAAAATACCTTCAAAATCGTTGATAGGTGTCCATTCGGCTAGGCGGCGACCGCGTTCGTTAATGTAGTTGCCGTCAATAATCAAACGTTCGTTTACAACGATGTCTGCCGTAAGCTTGCCGCAGGCGCTCGGCTTGGCCGGGGTAGAGTCGGTGCCGTTCACGACTGCGGCAAAACCGTAGAGTTCGTCGGCGTTACCGATTTCGTAGCAACCGTCGACCAGGGCGGGAATCGTGGGGGTGATGTGCGCTTCGACCGTGTTGAATTCGACTACGCCCGTATACAGCGGATGGACGTCTTTGCCGACATTTTGCCCCCAGATGGAACCATCTATGCCGATGCTGTCGTTCTTGTAATTGTGGAGCTTTAAGGCGATAGAGCCGTCTTCGAGTTCCTTACTGGTGACAGAATAATCGTACTTGTAGCCCGATTCAGAAAGCGCGTAGGAGTTGATAATGTTGCAGGTGGAATTGGTGTCGCACTGATAATACGGTTTAAGATTTTTTGTTGAGTCAATCGTCTGTTGCGTATATAAGCTGTTGATGAGATTTAATTCGCTGGACTTGATCTTTACGACAAGTCCGTCGTAGCCGTATTGGAAGTCTATGTATTTATCCGAAAAGTCGCCTTCGCTGTATGAGTTGATGATGTTCAGTTCGGTGCCGTTGACGGTAGTGACTAATCCGCCGATATCTCCGGTTGCGGAATAAAGTTTGCCGGTATTATAGGATTGGATGATGTTTGAGTATTCGGGGATTCTAGGGTAACGGTCTATTCCTTGAATTGAGCCGATTAAACCGGCAACACTGGATTCATCGCTAGATAGGCTGCCGGAGTTGTAGCTGTTTTTCACTTGTAAAACTCTCGTCGTTGAGGCAAGGCCTGCAGCAGAACCTCCGCCCTTGATGTTGGCTGAGTTGTAGCTGTTTATGATAAACAACGTGTCGTTACCGGAATTGCCGACTAGTCCTCCTGCGGAGGCTGAAATTTTGGTGCGGATTTTTCCGGAATTATGGGAGTTTTCGATAATCATTTTACTGCCGTTCCAGCCCACAAGTCCACCGATTACACCCCAGCCTTCAATTGTCGCATTGGTGTAGCAATTGGAAATCTTTATATAGGCAGCAGTGGTGGTGGTGGTAGCGAAGATACTTCCTATATTGGGATCCCGATTTCCTTGATATTTACCGTAAAAATAGGAGTCCTCGATGCCGAGGTCTTTAACAACGGCGCTATCGCCATTGGCGGCGAAACCAACCCCCGAGAATAGCCCCACCATCATTAAAGTCGTGTCGTTCACATAAAGACCCGAAATGGTCTTGCCGTTTCCGTCAAAGAGTCCTGCAAAGCTAACGGGAGTCCAGGCGACAAGATCTTGCGCTTTAGGATTCAAATCACCGTAAGAATCCAAGACGTTCTTGTTGATGACGATGTTGTCGGTGAGCTTTGCACAAACGAGGGCCGGATTGTCGTAAGAGCGCTGATTCAAAATTTCGGCAAAACCGAACAGTTCCCGGGCGGTGCCAATCTGGTAGCATCCGTCTTTCAGGGAGGGCTCTTTAGGTGTAATTGTTGCGGCTGCTGCAAAGCCTGCACAGATCAGTAAATACCCAAAACACTTTTTTATACCCATGTTTTTCTCCTCAAAACAAGTTTTTTTAATAAACCCGTATGCGTTAAATATAACAAGAATTATTGACATGCGCTTTGGCGATGGCTAAATTTTGGGTTAAGGTGAAAATGATGCGAAAAATCCTCCTCCCCATTTTTTTAGCGTTTTATGCGCTCGTCCTGGTTTCTTGCGAAAGCAAGCAGGCGGTAATCCCCAATAAAGTCCACAGCATTAACGATCTCGGCCACAAAAAAGTGGGCGTGCAGATTGGCAACACCGCCGATATTTACGCGTCCGATTTCGGCGGCGATACGGCAAAAATCGACGTGGATCGCTACACGAAACTGGCCGATGCCGTGCAGGCGCTGTTGCAGGGGAAAATCGATGCGGTCATGAGTGATGACCAGCCGGCCAAGGCCTTTGTGCGGCAGAATCCGTCGCTCCGCATTCTCGAAGAAGTCTTTGTCGAAGAAATGTACGCGGGCGTGGTCGCGAAGGGCAACGAAGCGTTGCTCGATACGGTGAACCAGGCACTCGCCCAGATGAAACTGGACGGAACC
Organism: Fibrobacter sp. UWB15; assembly: GCF_900177705.1. Classification (NCBI taxonomy): domain Bacteria; kingdom Pseudomonadati; phylum Fibrobacterota; class Fibrobacteria; order Fibrobacterales; family Fibrobacteraceae; genus Fibrobacter; species Fibrobacter sp. UWB15. The sequence continues at coordinate 1,058,683 of NZ_FXBA01000001.1, read as the reverse complement.
TACGATTCCCTCTTTAACACCTACATCAATCGCAGCGGCAATTACCATTACCAGAAGAAGGTGACCGAAGGCCCGAAGCTGGTGCTTTCAACGAACGCCCAGTTCCCGCCGTACGAATACTACGAAAACGCCAAAATTACCGGTTTCGATATCGAAGTTGTCAACTATATTGCCGACTTCATGAACCGCACGGTTGAAATCCAGGATATCGAATTCGATGCGATTATCAATGCGGTTTCTTCGGGCAAGGCCGATGTGGGTTTTGCAGGCTTTACCGTGACCGAAGAACGCAAGAAGTCCATCAATTTCACGACTCCGTATACACTATCGAAGATTGTGGTGATTGTCCGCGGCGACGAGGCTGTCCAAAGTGAAGAATCCTTCGCCGATCACCTTCACAAGAACTTTGTGAAAGATTCTCGTTGGAAGTTTATTGCCACAGGTCTTTGCAATACGCTGATTATTTCGTTCTTTGCAGCGCTACTAGGCATTCTGATTGGCTTTGTGATTGCGCAAATCCACACCAGCAATGAATTCAATGGCCGCCATAAGGTTCTGAATGGAATTGCCAGGGTGTACCTGGCGGTGATTCGCGGAACGCCGATGATGATTCAGCTGCTCATCATCTATTACATCGTATTCTCGTCGGTGAACGTGAACAAGATTTTGGTGGCGATCGTGGCCTTCGGCGTGAATTCGGGTGCATACGTCTCCGAAATTATCCGTAGCGGCATCAAGGGCGTAGACCCTGGCCAAATTGAGGCGGGGCGCAGCCTCGGACTCAAGTTCCGCACGATTCTTTACAGCATCGTTTACCCGCAGGCTTTCAAGAATTCGCTCCCGGCACTCACGAACGAATTTATCTCGCTCATCAAGGAAACGTCCATTTGCGGCTACATCGGCCTGACCGATTTGACCCGCGGTGGTGACATTATCCGCAGCATGACCTACGAGGCCATGCTCCCGCTCCTTGCTGTAGCGGCTATCTACTTTATCCTGGTGGCAGGACTTTCGTCTTGCGTTGCAAAGCTTGAAAAGAGGTTGAAGAAAAATGAACGCTAATGCAGAAACTTTAATCCAGGTCAAGGACCTTTGCAAAGCCTACGGCGATAAGCAGATTCTCAAGGGAATTTCTTTAGACATCCACCGCGGCGACGTGATTGCGGTTATCGGGCCTTCGGGCTGCGGCAAGTCCACTTTCCTCCGCCAGTTGAACCTGCTTGAAACTCCGACTAGCGGCGACATTTTGTTGGACGGCAAGAGCATCTTGGTGAAGGGCTTTTCGAAGCCTGACGTTCGCAAGCGCGTGGGCATGGTGTTCCAGCAGTTTAACTTGTTCAAGAACATGACTGCCCTCAAGAATATCATGTTCGCTCCTGTGAAATTGGGGCTCATGACTAAGGCCGAGGCGGAAAAGCGTGCGAAGGAACTCCTGAAACGTATCGGGCTCCTGGAACGTGCGGATCATTACCCGGCACAACTCTCCGGCGGCCAACAGCAGCGTGTGGCGATTGCCCGCGCCATGGCCATGCAGCCCGAGGTAATTCTTTTTGACGAACCCACCAGCGCCCTGGACCCCGAAATGGTCGGCGAAGTCCTCAAGATGATGAAGGACTTGGCCAAATCTGGCATGACGATGATTGTGGTGACGCACGAAATGAGCTTTGCCCGCGAAGTCGCCAACCGCGTGCTGTTCTTTGCCGACGGCTACGTCAAGGAAGACGGCTCCCCCGAAGAAATTTTCGACAACCCGAAAGATTCCCGCCTCAAGGAATTCCTCTCGGCACTGAAGAAGTGACACCCTGTGTCATCCTGAGCGAAGAACCGTAGGTTCGGAGTCGAAGGATCTAGCCCTCGTTTGTCATCCCCGCGCAGGCGGGCGGACAGCACTTAGCACTTTGGTGCTTAGTGCGCATGGCCACCAAGGTGGGGATCTCCATTTCTACTTATTTAACAACAATTTCCACGCTCGCCAGTTCCTTGCCGGTTTCTAGGTGGTGTACACTGAATCGCGGGGGAGTGGAGGAGCCTTCGCCGAAGGTCTCGTAAATTCCGAAGGTCGGCGGGTTTCCGCCCTTGGGTAGGCTCGTGGAGCCCGGGTTCAGGCAGTAGACGCCGTCAGCGTTTTTTTCGGCAGTAAAGATGTGCGTGTGCCCCGAAAAGTAGATGTCGGCCTTGTAGTGGCTGAACAGGTACGGGTCGTACAGATGACCGTGGCTCAAAAACAGGCGCAGTCCGTTTTCCTCGAATTCGGCATAGTCGGCAAGGCAGGGGAATCCCAGCACCATCTGATCCACTTCGGCGTCGCAGTTACCGCGCACCGCGGTAATTTTCTCCTTGAGCGGGCTCAGGAGTTCGACAACTCCTTGCGGGTCGTGTCCGCCCGGCAGCGGGTTCCGCGGCCCGTGATAAAGAAGGTCGCCCAATAAGAAAATGCGGTCGCATTTGAGCTTGTCGAGGTAAGAAAGTGCCATCTTGCAGGCGAACGCAGAACCGTGAATATCAGAAAGAACTAAAGTGCGCATAGGATAATTCAGAATTCGAATTTCGGAGTTCGGAGATGATTGTAATATAGTTAAAATAGGGTAGGTGGGCGAAATAGAAATAGGTATATTTGACGCAATGAGCGTTTACTACCACCTTCCCGGACTGTTCGAATTTTATGACCTGTACAAGGCGTTTTTGCCTCTGTTCCGCGAGCATCGGGAATACTTTTACGAGTGGTGCGAAATCGGTTCTATTTACGGTGCGCCCAGCGATTGCCTGTGGGGTGGAGGCCGCGTCGGATTTGGCGATGCAGACCCCGAGTCCGTTGCTGCGCTCACCAAGGAATACGGCATCTCGGCGCGCCTGACCTTCAGCAATTCCTTGCTTTGCAAAGAACATCTTGCCGACAAAAAATGCAACGCCTTGTGCGCCCTGTTCGAGAAAAATGGGGCAGCCCCGAGCGGCGTCATCATTCATTCGGATTTGTTGCTCGATTACATCAAGGCGAAGTATCCGGGATTCTATTTCGTTTCTTCGACCACGAAGGTGCTGACAGATTTCGCCCAATTCGAGGGTGAACTGAACCGCGACGAATTTAGTTACGTGGTGCCGGATTTCAGGCTCAACAAGCAATTTGCCAAGCTGAACGCCCTGTCAGCTGCGCAAAAGCAAAAAGTCGAATTCCTGTGCAATGAATGCTGCTGGTTCGGCTGCCCCGACCGCAAAAAGTGCTACGAGAACGTGAGCCAGAAAAACCTCGGCGAAACTCATGAAGACCACGTTTGTGCCTCGCCGAACGCAGGGCGCGGCTACCGCTTCTCCGACGCCATGAAAAATCCCGGCTTTATCGGAATCAATGACATTCAAAACATGTACGCCCCGCAAGGATTCCGCCACTTTAAAATCGAAGGCCGCAGCCTTGGCAGCGCCGTCATCCTGGAATTCTTGCTCTACTACATGACCAAACTCGAATACCAGCTCCAAGTCCGCGAAGAAATCTACCTCGACAGCTCGCTGGACTTGTTTTGAGTTTTTTAGTGTGCCGATTCTATTGCTCTTATGTGAGGAATAATGTATATTATGTATGATACGGCATCAAGGAGCTCTTTATGACAACGACAAAAAGCATTGATTCTTACAGATTGACGGACTTGGAAGAACCGACCGATGAAATGCTTGCACAAATCATGAGGGAAGCTGCCGAAGATGCTCGCAAAGCAAACGCCGATGCCACCAAACGTTTTTTCGATGAAATCGAAAAGGCTGCCGCAACCATCCGTTAACAGGCGTGTCATGACAGAAGAACATCGCCCAGTACTTATTGTTGTTGCCGGCCCTAATGGTTCGGGAAAAACGACCATTACATCAAAGATTCTTAGACATGAATGGTTGGAAAACGCTGTCTATATCAACCCAGACAATATCGCCCAGGAACGTTTTGGGGACTGGAATTCCCCTGAAGCGGTTCTTGATGCTGCCCGCTATTGCAAGTCCTGGCGCGAAGAATCTTTGAAGAACCGACAAAGCCTTATTTTTGAGTCCGTTTTTTCTTCGGACGAAAAAGTCGACTTTGTTTGCCGTGCGAAACAGCAAGGTTATTTCATTCGTTTGTTTTTTGTCGCGACCTCACACCCATCTATCAATGCCGCTAGAATTGCAAAGCGAGTGATACAGGGCGGTCATGATGTCCCGATTTCTAAGATTATTTCTAGATACCAGAAATCAATTTTCAACTGCAAGAAGATAATCCCATCGGTGGATCGTCTTTATGTTTATGACAATTCGGTTGAAGACCAGGACGCTTCGCTTTTGTTCAGAATGTCTGATGGGAAACTGGTAAAAAAATATACCGACGATATTCCTCAGTGGGCTAAGACAATTATGCATATTTGATGCAAAGAGAGAAGCTTATGAGATTTATTGCCCCCCCCCGTGTAGCCTTTAGGCGTTTTCTAGTCGCGAGCCTTGCCGTGTGCGGCATGGCACTGGTCGTTTCTTGTGGCGACGATTCGAGCGACAAGTCGCCAGTGCAGGCTGTCGAAGAATCCTCGTCGAGCGAATTCGAAAGGTCCAGCAGTTCTATTCAAAATGTCACCCCCGTCTCGAGCGAAGCAATCCGCTCTTCATCGAGCATTTGCGAAGATTGCGACGAGTCTTCGTCCAGCGTTACACCGCAGTCGAGCAGTAGCGAGACAAGTGTATCCAGCAGCAGTGCGAAGTCAAGTAGCAGTTCGGCGAAGGTTGAAGATTCTTCAAGTTCTGCCAAGGTGGATGAATCATCGAGTTCGATGAAAGCTGCAGAATCCTCCAGTTCCGTAAAGGTCGAGGAATCTTCAAGTTCCGAAAAGAACGAAGTATCCTCCAGTTCCGAGAAACCTGTAGAATCCAGCAGCAGCGAAAAAGTAGAGGAAAGTTCGTCGAGTGAAAAGCCTGTTGAATCGTCTTCGTCGGCAATGAGCATTTATGACGCAGAAAACAATACCTTGACGGATTTGCGTGACAACCAAATATATAAAACAGTAACCATTGGTGAACAGATTTGGATGGCCGAAAACTTAAATTATATGCCAGAAGATACTGTAGGAACAATTTATAGTGGAGGAACAGTTTGTGGTGGTGGAGCGCAAAATTCAAAAGAGGATAGCGAAAAATGTGACATTTTTGGAAGGCTATATCTTAGAAAAGTAGCTCTAAACAAAACCACTGCGTCTAATCGTCAAGGGATATGTCCTGATGGATGGAGTATTCCTAAAAAAGAAGATTGGGAAAAATTAATATCCCATTTGGGTGAAAATGTTGTTTTAAAAATAAAAGGAGATTCTTGGGAATCAACCCCTGGTACAAATGAAAGTGGCTTTTCTGCGATTCCCGCAGGAAATTATAACAATAGTGTAATTGGATATGATAATTTGTCAAGGGCTTATTTTTTCTATTGGAATAGCAAATCAGATCCATATTTTTTGAGAATACGTGATGAAGAAAATGATTTGTATTACTCTTATGGAGCGACTTACATGATGTATTCTGTTCGTTGTATAAAGGAATAAAAAGGAGTTTTTAACTATGTCTAAATCTATCCTCTTTTGGCCTGATGTTTATAAAGAACAGGGCCTCTAGTTGCTTGTAACATAAAAGACAACTAAACCCACTAGGAGTGAATTTCGATAAATCGCTCCTTTTTTATGTCTAGACAGTGACGAAAGCGGAGGCGAGAGCCTGACCGCAAAGCGAACATTCGTCGGCCAAAGGCCGAGGCCATGTGAGCGTGCGGTGCAGGCGGAGCCAGAGCGCTCTCTATTAGGGTGGATTGCTTCCCCCACAGGGGCCAGCGCGTTAAATGGTTATAGTTAGGCGCTAGTGCTATGCTGGCAATGACGTTTTTGTTTCTCGGATTAAAAGGGAGATCCCGGCTCGGGGGCCGGGAAGACAATTCAGCGGCGAGAATGCAGCCCTAAGGCGGAAGAAGATAAGTCGTCGAGCGAACATTCCGGAACGGCCTTGTGAGCGAGGAGAGCTTACACTCTGGAGCCGTGGGCTGTTTGAAGACGGGTTTTTAAGGGCAGGGCCCTTAGGCGAGGGGGGAGCGGAAGACCCGGCGTGGATTGCTTCGTCCCTATTCGGGGTTCGCAATGACGTGTCGTATGCCGGGGCTGAAGCGAGGGGGAGGCTTCCCCCCGTGGACTTAGCTTATTTTTTGCGTTTTTCGGCTTTATGGCGTGTTTTTCATTGTCTGAAACACGAAAAAGTGCTATATTTGATGCGTAAAAATCTAATTACCTTAAAAGGAAGGTTAAATCATGGCTAGAAAGAAGATTGCACTCGTTGGTGCTGGTCAAATCGGTGGTACAATGGCTCTCGTGCTCGCCCAGAAGAATCTTGGCGACGTGGTCCTTATCGATATTCCGCAGACTCAGGGCATGCCGAAGGGCAAGGCTCTTGACATTATGGAAGGCCGCTCTGTCATCAACTCTTCTGTGGATCTTCAGGGTTCTACCGACTACTCCGCCATCAAGGGCGCAGACGTTGTGATCGTGACCGCCGGTTTCCCGCGTATGCCGGGCATGAGCCGTGACGACCTCCTGGACAAGAACTGCGGCGTCATCAAGACGGTTGCCGAAGCCATCAAGGAAAACGCTCCGGATGCATTCGTCATCGTGATTACCAACCCGCTTGACGCTATGGTTTACAACATGCAGAAGCAGTCCGGTCTCCCGGCCAACAAGGTCATCGGTATGGCTGGTGTGCTTGATTCTGCCCGTCTCGCTTGCTTCGTTGCCGACGAACTGGGCGTGTCTGTCGAAGACGTGAAGGCCCTCGTGATGGGCGGCCATGGCGACACCATGGTTTCCATCATGGAATGCGTGTCCGTGGGCGGTATCCCGGTTTCTCAGCTCATGAGCAAGGAAAAGTTCGCCGAACTCGCCAAGCGCACCGCCGGTGCCGGTGGCGAAATCGTGAACCTCCTCGGCCGCGGCTCTGCATTCTACAGCCCGGCAACTTCTGCCATCCACATGGCCGAAGCCTACCTCCTCGACAAGAAGAGCGTGTTCTCTTGCGCTGCCAAGCTGAACGGCGAATACGGCGTGAAGGGCCTCTACTGCGGCGTGCCGGTCGTGGTCGGTGCAAACGGTGTCGAGAAGATTCTCGAAGTCAAGATGAGCGACGAAGAAAAGGCCGCCTTCGCGAAGTCTGTTGAGGCTTGCAAGAAGAACGCCGAATGGGTCGACGCTCACACGTAATCTTCAGTAGCGCTCGCGCCCAATTGTATTGGACTTGAAGAGCCTGCCCTGAACTTGTTTCAGGGTGGGCTTTTTTGTAGTCGCGCAAAGTGTGGACTTTTTATTTTGAAATTTTGATAAAACCTACATAATTCTGTTTTAACTTGCTAAAAGTGTGGACTTTTTAATATAAAATCTATTGACTTTTGAAGGATTTAAAGATATATTTAGATTAGACGTGTCGTCAGGGAGTTTATAATGGTTATGGGCCTGGGAAAATCTTTTGGTTTCGTGGCGCTATTGGGAGCGTCGCTTGGTGTTGCAACGTCCTCCGCTGCCGACTGGTATGCGAAGGATAATTTGCAACCCGGTCACGACCCGAGCATGGTACGGTTCGAGGACGGCTACGCCCTCATGAGCACCAACAACAATCTGCAGCTCTGGACATCCGAAGACGCATACACCTGGCGCGACCACAAGTCGACCGTGAGCGCCATTCCGCAGTGGGCCTACACCTATGCTCCGGGCACCGAGGGCATCTGGGCTCCCGACGTTTTCTACATGAACGGCGAGTACCGCGTTTACTACTGCGTGTCCGTCTTTGGCAAGCGTTCTTCGGCAATCGGCTACCAGTCCACAAAGTCCATTATGCCGGGCTCATCGGGCTACGGCTGGACCGACCACGGCCACGTTTTCCACACGACGACTAGCGACAAGTACAATGCCATCGACGCCGACGTTGTGCGTGACACCGAGGGCAATTACTGGATGGCTTTCGGTTCGTTCGGGTTGGGCATTCAGCTGATTAAGTTAGATGCAACGACAGGCTACCAGGCGAGCGACGACAAGACGGTCTACAACATTGCGCGCCGTACCAGCAGCGCGAGCGGCGGCGCCGAAGAAGGCCCGAGCCTGATTGAGCATGGCGGGCAGTATTTCCTGTTCACCGCATGGGACAAGTGCTGCCAGCAGGGCGCAAACATCGAGCAGACCACCTACAAGACGGCTTACGGTCGTGCAGATAAAGTAACCGGACCGTACAAGGACCGCGCGGGTTACAATATGGCGAACGGCGGCGGCACGATTCTGTTGGAACGCTACGGGCGCTACGTGGGCCCGGGCGGCGGCGAAGCCTTCCAGGACCTGAACCGCGTGCGATTTGTGCACCACTACTACGACTTGAACGGAGACAAGTACAATCACATTCATATACGTGATGTCGTCTTCACCGAGGATAACTGGGCTGAGATGGGACAGCCCTTCCTCGGGCGTTATTTGAGCGCCGAAGTCGAGCACGGCGCGCTGACCCGCGCTGTTTCGGGCGACCTCGCGATTACGCGGAGCAATACGGCCTCGAACGGGGAATACCTCGCGTACGTGAATACCGAGGGCTCCAAGATTCGCCTGCCGATGAACATCATGCAGGCGGGCGATTACCTGCTACGTTACCGCTACGCGAACGGTGGCGATGCGGCCGCGACGCACAAGGTGACAGTGAATGGCAAGTCGCAGACGGTGACGCTTCCGCCGACGGGTTCCTGGGGCACTTTCCCCGAAAATTCTGTGGTGATGGTGCCTGCGAAACTCAAGCGCGGTGGCAACTTCATCGAACTGGAACCTTCGCCGAACGGAAATTTTGCGGAACTCGACCGCATTGACTTCTTGCGCATTATCCGCGATACGATTCCCGCGAACGGCTTTGACAACGGCATCCGCGTGCGTCTCACGAAGGACGACGAGTTCGCCATCAAGGACGGCGGCTATGCGATTTTCGAGAACGTGGTGCTTGATTCGCTCAAGGATATCGGAGACGTTTTCCTTCAGGTGAAAAATGCTTCGTCGGGTAAGATCGTGATTCGCGACGGCAAGAAGGACGGGACTGCGGTCTTCACATGTGACCTGTCAAATAGATCTCTCATGGGTGGCGGCTGGTCTGCGGCGAAATGCTCGGGCGATATGGGCCTGCGCGGCATCAAGGACCTGTACCTGACGGCATCGGGAATTTCCGGCGAGGCGATTCTCGGGAATCTCATCTTTGAGCCGATGCAGGTTGTCTGTAACCAAGCACCGTGTGGCGACCCAGTTTCCAGCTCCAGCGACCCTTCGACCAGCTCAGGAACCGCTGAACCGCAGTCTAGTTCCAGCAGCGGAACGACCGCGATTGCCCCGCGTGCTGTCCGCCACGATTTGCAGGTGCCCGCCCGCAAGGCCTACCGCGACCTCAAGGGCCGTAGCTTTGAAAAGCAGATCCCGTACCGGGTGATGTTCTAAGGGGTGATTTTTGGCAACCGCAACTCCATGGAGATAGACTTCTTGCTTTCCAATGAGAGTAAGGTCAATTTCAAGAAGCGGGTGGGCGAGTCTTCGGAGGTTTAACCTTCGCTCATAAAGAGCCCCTATAAGATTTAAAACCTAATTTAGTTAGGTTTTGTATTTTTTTGCTTAAAAAAGAGGTAGTTCCACAGATACTTCTTTTTGAACGTTGTTGATACAGTAAGTGATTGTGATATGCACTGTTATCGAAATTTTAGCCTCTATATAAATCTCCTTTATTGTCATGTCGGCTTTATCTAAAGGAATTACGTAGTGTTCTTCCGGTGCGACAGAGATATTTTTTACCGAATCGATTATGTCGCACATTTTCTTGATTTTTTCAGACTCATTTTTGTTGTATGATTCAACATAATCTATTGACAATGATACGTTATCGAAAGAATAAAATTTGTTTTGATTCTCTATAACAAGATTTAGAATTTTCATGCCATCGGCTGTAAAATAAGCGCGCACCTGTTCTGGAGATATTTGCTCTTTTAAGTAGGAAACAATGTTTCTTTGCGCTTTAACCATTTCTTCTTGATATTTCTTCGTTTCTTCCTGGTTGGAGTCACATTCAATTTGGTCGATAAGTTCTTTCACTTCTTCAACATCTTCTCTGAGAGAACGAACGACTCCTATTAGAGAATTGAAACTTTCATTTTGACTATTTTTAATTTCTTCAAGTTTGTCTGCTTGCTCTCTATTGCTACGATATATCCAACTGATTTCAGTTACGCAAAGTGCAACAAAGGCGATTAATAGCGTTAGAAGTAATAGTAGCACAATTACTATTACAACTCCGTTAGCCGTTATAAAAGAGATTATGCCTGATTGTTCCATTTTTTACTCCTCGAATCCGCAGATTCCGAAATACTTGTCAAAGAAACTTTTTACGTTTTCCTCGGCTCATAAAGAGCCACTATAAGACTTGCTTTCTGAATATACCTTATTTTATGCGGGTTCGCAAACGGTTTGACGCTGAAAAAATCAGAAAAATTGGATGATTACCTAGATGCAAAGGCGCTTTCCATAAAGGATTGTTCGTTACGGGAAATCCCGTTCCTTGTTGCGGTTTTACGCCAATTTGCTTTGACGATTTTTTGCATTTCGGTAATGGTCGCCTTTGCTTTTGCCGCAGGTATTCCGTAAAGTTCGCAAACATCCTGGGCGAGTTCCAATGATAGTGTGGAATCGTTGTCAGAAATATTCAGCGAGAGGAATTCCCCGTACGGATTCGGGTTTACATCGAACAGGGGCGAAAGCGTCCACCCTTTTTCGGACAAGAGAAAACCGTGGTTACGCAAGTGGTCGTCGGTGTTGGATACGAGAATGTTGAATACAATCCGTTTCCAGAGTTCAAGAAGGTCCTTTTTGGGCGCTGCTCCGGCAGACTTGATGAAGGAGGCGATTTCGGTGTATCCGCAGTCATCGTCCCCGTCAGTGTGGCCGAGCAGGGCCATAGCCGACGTGAAGTGGATTCTCCGACCGGACTCTCGGTCAAATCTTTTTACGAGAAAAGTGGAACCGTATCGCGAAAATTTTTCAAGGCGACTTTCCGAAACGTTCAATCCGCACATTTCCGCAAGTTCATAGACCGTTTTTTCCCAAGCGCCGCAGTTTATCTTGTCGTTCTTGGAAGGAAACTTTGCTATCCAAAGGCTGCCATCCGGTGCAATGACGTTTGCTTTAGGGCGTGCGCCCCCTAACGAGGAACCCGGCGCAATTAGCATCTGTAGCCATTTGTCCGAGTGCGTGGTGTCGCTTTCGAATGCGGCTACGGCGTCGTTTAGTTTGCGGAGGGCGACCCACGGAGGGGCTGCCATGTCGGAATCGTCCGAAAGGAAGGGGCCGTCCTCGTTCGCTTTGAACCGCAAAGCTCCCATGCGGGACATGTCGTGAACGCCGAGCAGGTAGTCGCTTTCCGTGAGTTTTCGGGGCTTTCTCGATTCGGACCGGGCGATTATGGATTCCCGCCGGTCCATGAGCGTGCGTCCCCACCGGTCGGGGCACGAATCTTCGAATATGCCGAAAAGTTCCTTGCCGACAGGAACGAACTGCCGACCCTTGAAAAGGGACAGGTCCGGGTCCAGCATAAAGCTACCGGAGTGCTTTAGCCATTCGTTGTCGTACTCGAATGAACAGACTTCTTTGCCTCTTGCACCTTCCACAAAGAGCGTGCCGATGCGCGTGGGGGCTGCGCGCAGCCAGTTCTCGTAAACCAAAATCTGCTTCACTTGCCCTCCGGGTGATATTTCTTCAGGAGTTCGATGTCGTGGAGTTTTTGTCCGAGTTCGTCGTCTGCGGCGACCTTGAGAAGGTCGGTGTCCATGCCGCTTATGGCGTGGAGTACTGCTGCGTAAATGCCGATGGCCACTGCCGCGGAACCTTTTTCCACCGCCCATACCGATGCTCGGCTGACGCCCGCCCTTTCGGCAGCAAGCGCGACAGAAATTTTACGACGCATGCGAGCCAGACGGATTTGCTCTCCCATCTGTTCAAGAATTTTACCTGTTTTCGGTAGTAGAGTTACGCTTTTCTTACCCATAATGTCAATAAATATATATTGTTTTGCTTGAATTGTCAATAAATATTGACGGATTGGCCGAATTTGCAGAATGGAAAGGCTGAAATTTGAGTTTTGAACGAGTTTCTACCTCGGCTCATAAAGAGCCCCTATAAGACGAAAAAAAGCATTTCCCGTTCATAGGATTAGAAAAAAGGATATTTTGGGGGTATAACAAATTAAAAGATTCCGTTTGGAGGCCCTATGAACATTCGCAAGCAAATCAACAATTGCCTGGACTAGAATTGAATTTTATCAATCTTTTATGCAGCGGACACTTCGCGGATAGCATCGTCCGTTGCCATTTGTCCACTTTGCAGAATAATCTTTAATATACAACGATCCGTCCACGGACCAAAAATCGGTTATCTCGTCAAGCGACGAGAAAGATTCATCCTCCCCACATATATAGGCATGACCGGTTGGCGCCGCCGAAAAACCATAATCATCCAATCCCAACATCCAGGCTTTGGAACGCAGGCCAACAGACCTCGTAGAATCATCAATACCGACCGTGGAAAGCAATGTGTCAAATTCCGTTCTCGTAGGTATGTGCCAGCCATCTGGGCAGATTCCACGATGAGGAATGTTTGGCGTACAATCAACACCGCGTCCGCAACCACCTTGATTCACGGAATCCATAGCCGCAGCAAAAGAATAAAGGCGACCATACACATCACAGTATCTAGCGGTATTATTATAACACGCGCTCCACCCGTCGCGTGGCTCATAATTCAAATTTTCCGCCATCCAAATTTGGGAACCGATGGATACAGTCGCATATACCTGACCATCTCGATTATCGGTCATACAACCGTAATCTATGTTCGGATTCAAATAAACCCAACTGTCTTTTTTTACACCGCAAAGGGACATACTTTCTGGCAGATTTACCTCATCCCTCATGCATCTAACGTAACGTCCATAGAACTTCAAAGAATTAGTCGCTTTCATAAGGTCATTACTCTTAGAAAGTTTCCATGAAATACCATAGACATAACCATTGGCATCAGACGACCAAAAGTATACATTTTGGCCCAAATCATGAAAGTAACCTGTTGTGGCAGAACCAGCGGGATTAGCGGAAAAACCAAAATCATCCGTCCCATTACCGTCCTCGTCCCATCCGCATGACGATTTTAATTTAGACCCGATATTGTACGCCATAGGAAGACCGCCAACAATCTTAGGCCTCGATCCTACAGCAACTAAAAGTCGGTTCCATTCCTCAGCAGAGGGTAAGTGCCAACCAGAGGGACATATTCCACGAACAAATCCACTTGTCGTGCACATGTTTCCACCGTCATAGCCGCAGCCCTTTCCTGTTGTAGAGTACCGCGCAGCACTATCCATTGCGACACCCCAAGTGAACAATCGACCATATTTTTCGCAATCTACCGGATCATTGTCATAGCACCAACTCGATGAATCAGACTTATAAGGTCCTTCATCATTCAAGGAAATAGGAACATCAACGTAAGCAGCATAATTCAAATTCTCGGCCATCCAGGTCTGAGTCCCAATGGTTACAGTTCTATAGACCTGCCCATCTCGGGAGTCAGTCACTTTCCCATAGCTAACACTCGTGTTCAAACAGGGGGAATAGGTGCCCTTTGAATTTGAACTGGAACTTTTGGCTGCGTTATTTGATTTCTCTGAAGAAGAGGAGGAACCTCCGGCCTTCGTGCTGCTCGAAGACTTTGTAGATTCGGAGCCTGTCTTTGCCTGGTCGACCTCCGTCGACAACTGTTCCGCCGGGCTAGAGGTAGAACCGTCGTCGTCACACGCATTCAGCGCTATAGTGAGTGGGAAGACGCATCCCAACGCAAAGGCTTTTAACAAACCATACTTCATAAAATTTCCCTCACTCTTCTACAGTTAAATAGTAGAAAAAAACATGAAAAGCCCTGTTTCTCCTAGCCCATTTTTGCCGGTTTTACCTCAGCTCATAAAGAGCCCCTATAAGACTGCATACACCAAAAGGTTACCGAAAAGTGTTGCACTTTCGGGAATTTTTGTGTATATTTATTGATGAAGGAATATTGGAGCGGAGGGTAAAATCATGACAGAATCATTGACTAATTTCTTTATGTCTGACGGATGGAGATTTGTTTCTCTTGCGGTATTTCTTATTGGTTTGCCTCTAATCCCTTTCTTGTATTATGATCTTGACGGCATAATGAGCAAGAGAACGTTCTTTAAATTGTGCCTTGTAGAAGCGGTAATTTGTTCAACAATGGGATTTGGTGATATTTTAAAGACTATTGGATATGGTTTATTTACGTTATGGGGTATTTTCCTATTTTCACTAATTATAGAAGATGTTGTAAAAAACTGGAAATAATGAAAGCCTCTTTCGAGGCTTTTGTTTTCCCTCGGCTCATAAAGAGCCCCTATAAAACCTGCTTTCTGAATATACCTTTATTTATGCGGGTTCGCAAGCGGTTTGACGCTGAAAAACGCTGTTTCTTGTTGTGAAAAAATCAATGGTATTGGACCGCTGGGTGGTTGACGAATGTCTTAGGGGAGTATAAATTTAGAGAGTGGTGTATGGGTAAAGCGAGGAAAAATGAAATTCGGGATTGGCAAGGCGTCTGTCGTAACGACTGCGGCGATACTTACTTTAGCTTGTTCGGCCTTTGCGGCCGATTGGTACGCGAAGGAGACGCGCTGGTCGGGGCATGACCCGGACATCATCCGTTACGAAGATGGCTATGCGCTTGCCACGACGGACAACCACATGCTCATGCAGTTTTCCGAGGATGCACTGAACTGGAAGAACGGCGAGCCCGCCATGCCGAAGTTCTCGCAATGGCTTTACAAGTACGCGCCGAACATGATTGACATTTGGGCGCCGGACATTCATTACATTGGCGGGGAATACCGCATGTACTATTGCGGTTCCGAGATGGGCATTCGCTCGTCGGGCATGGGCTTTATGGCGAGCAAGGAAATCGACCCGACAAAGCCCGGCTACGGCTGGACGGACCAGGGCGAGGTGATTCACACGGTCAAGAGCGACGCCTACAACGCGATTGACGCAGCTGTGCTGAAGGACCTGAATGGCAAGGTCTGGATGGCGTTCGGTTCGTGGGGCACGGGCATCCACATTCTGGAACTGAACGAAGAAACAGGCAAGGTGAAAGACGGTGCGAAGATGATCAACATCGCGAACCGCGGCGGTTCGGGCATCGAGGGCGCAAGCCTCATCGAGCACGACGGTTACTACTACCTGTTTACGGCGTGGGACAATTGCTGCAAGAAGGGCGCCGACCTCGAGAACAATTCCTACAAGACGACGGTCGGGCGCTCCAACCGCATCGACGGCGGGTACGTGGATCGCAGCGGCAAGGCGCTCTTGAATGGCGGCGGCACGATTCTGCTGAGCCGTTACGGGCGCTACTACGGGCCTGCGGGCGGCGAGGCGTTCCAAGACGTGAACCGCCAGCGTTTCGTGAACCATTACTACGACAAGAACGACGGCGGTAACTCTTACATACAAGTTCGCGATATCGTCTATACCGACGACGGTTGGCCGGAACTGGGGCAGCCGTTCCTCGGGCGTTACCTGAGTGCCGAGGCGGAACATGGCATCCTTACGCACGTGGATATCTCGAGCAGCTCCGATGCATCGAACGGCGAATTCTGCGCCTACATCAATTATGAAGACAGCAAGATTCGCCTGCCGATGATTATCCCGCAGGCAGGCGAGTACCTGATTCGCTACCGCTACGACAACAACTGGACCGAAGACGGCGCGAACGGAAGTTCGCACTTCGTGAGCATCAACGGCAAGAACCAGGAAGTGGCGCTGCCGCTGACGGGCGCGTGGAGCGCATTCCCCGAGAAGTCGGTGGTGTACATCCCCGCGAAACTCAAGCGCGGCTCGAACTTTATCGAGATTACGAAGGGCAAGCACTATGCGGAACTTGACCGCCTCGACTTCTTGCGCATTATCCGCGACACGATTCCGGCGAACGGCTTTGACAACGGCATCCGCGTGCGTTTGACGGATAAGGACGAATTTGCCATCAAGGACGGCGGCTACGCGATTTTCGAGAACGTGATTACGGATTCCATCGTGGGCCCGGGCGTGCTTGTGCAGGTGAAGAACGGCGCGGGCGGTACGCTGAACATCCGCAAGGATAGCAAGAAGGGCGACGTGATTTCGAAATGCGAATTGCCCTCGGCGGGTGACGCTAGCAAGTGGATTGACGTGCGGTGCAGCAACCTGCCGGAACTCAAGGGCGTGCAGGACTTCTACCTGACGGCGGAAGGCCTCGGCGGCGAAACGCTCCTCGGCAACATCAAGTTTGACGAAGGCGTGAAGGATTCGACGACTGCAATCCGTAAATTCGCGCGTCCGGCCGTATCCCGCGACGATATGCGGCTGCCTGCTCAAAACAAAAAATACCGCGACCTCAAGGGGCGGCGGTATGATAAGCAAATCCCGTACAGGGTGATGTTCTAGGGTTACTTCAGCCAGTCTTTGTACTTGATCCAGATGTGCAGCCAGATTCGGGCGACGGAATCAATGGCATCGTTAAAAATCATGGTGCTGTACATCTCGAAATATTTGCCCCATTCGGTTTCCGTTTCGAATTCCTTCATGGATTTCGTGTTTTCGAAATCTTCGGGAATCAAGAAATACGAGAACAGGTAGGAATACTGCGAAACGATGCTCATGTAGTCCCATACGTTATTGTTCTTGCCTCCCCAGCCGTGCATGTACTTGCGGGATGCAATGTCGTTTTCCACGTTCGTGGTAAACGAAGATGCTGTCAGCGGTAGCGGGTATCCGTCAGGGTCGTAGAAGAATCGGTTGTTGTCTTTGTCGATTTTGTATGCCTTGCTGATTGCGTCTTCCCATTTCTTTTCGATTCCGCCGTGAATGCCCTTGCCGTCGGAATAGGGGCGGCAGTCGCAGTGCAGGGGCATGTGGCAGTCGGCAATGTAATGGCTCAAGATAAAGAATCGCATGGCGATGTGGTTGCCGGAGGTGGCGATGGGGCAACCCTTTTCTTCGCGGTTGAGCATCTTGAAGTTGTCGATGATGCTGTGCGAAATAGCTTCGCAGCGGTCTGCGCAGTTGCCGCCTTCAATTGTGTAGGGTTTGCCCTTGAGCGGCGATTCCTTGGACATCTTGGTGTAAATGCTATGGGTCGAGGGCAAACTGCCGAAGGTGTTGTAGGTGCCGTCTTCGGCGGGGCGGTATTTGACGATGTGGCTCGTTGCCATGTCCTTGAAAACATCGTCGGGGTACCAGGCTCCCTTGATAACGAAGTCGCGGTAGTTCTTGAACCATTTGACCAGGGCTTTTGCCTCTGTACGTACTTTTTCGCTAACACCGCTAATGACTTTTTCGTCGGTTGTGGTGGCGATAACTTCCAAACGCTTAATCGCCATAAAGGCAATCCATGCATGGGAATATTTTTTCACGTTTGAGTCTCCTTGTTTGTCTGCAAATATAAGTTTTAATAGCAAAAGTATGACAGAATATGTTGTGTAAATTACAAAACAAATATATTGTCTACAAACGGGCGTGTGATGCCGGTTTTTTGTTTTTTTATATTTGTTCTATGCTTACGATTAATGGACAGAGTGTCGATGCGGCGGGCAAGACCGTTGCCGAATACCTTGCGGAAGCGGGGTACAATACCGTGCGCATCGCTGTGGAACGGAACGAGGAAATTGTTCCGAAGGCAAAGTATGCCGAGACGGTGCTTGCCGACGGCGATGTCGTCGAGGTCGTGAATTTTGTAGGCGGCGGGTGATGCAAGCCGATTTTTCGCAGATGCGCGATTCCCGCGAGCCTACTCGCGAAGAAATGCTTACTGCGCTTGAAAAGCGGCAGGGTGCAGAGGCTGTGCGAAAGTTGCAGGCGGCAACGGTTGCTGTTTGCGGTTTGGGCGGCCTCGGTTCGAATATCGCGATTTCTTTGGCTCGTGCCGGTGTCGGTAAACTCATTCTGATTGATTTCGATTGCGTTGATGTGACGAATTTGCATCGCCAGCAGTATAAGGCGTGCCAGGTAGGCATGCCGAAGCCTGATGCCTTGCTTGCGAATTTGAATGAGATTGCGCCGTATACGGAATATGAGACGCATTTCGAAAAGGTGACTGCCGAAAATGCGGTCCCGCTCCTGGCCAAGGCCGACGTGGTTTGCGAGGCGTTTGACAATGCCGAAGCGAAGGCGATGCTTGTGAACACGGTGCTCGAAAACATGCCCGAAAAGTTCTTGGTCGCGGGTTCCGGCATGGCGGGCTTCGATAGCGGTAATTCGATTACGACCCGCAAGGTGACAAAGCGCTTTTATGTTTGCGGTGACGGCAAAAGTGACGTGAATGACGGAATCGGCCTGGTTGCCCCGCGTGTAATGCTTTGCGCCGCCCACCAGGCTTTGGCTGTTATCCGCTTGATTCTTGGGTTAGAGTAGCATCTCGTTTCCGATGTCATCCTGACGAATGTCAGGATCGGATTTGTTTTGTTGAACTTTGCTATATTTTGCCTTGCAAAAAAGAAGGCTTTATGGACGACAAACTCGTTATTGGTGGTCACGAATTCAATTCCCGCTTTATTCTAGGTTCCGGAAAGTATTCCCTCAAGCTGATTGAGGCTGCTGTGCGCGATGCTGGCGCAGAGATTGTCACTCTCGCCGTGCGCCGTGCAAACACTAAAGATCACGAAAATATTCTGGATTACATTCCGAAGGGCGTAACGTTGTTGCCGAATACGTCCGGCGCACGCAACGCCCAAGAGGCGGTGCGCATTGCGCGACTTTCCCGCGAACTCGGCTGCGGTGATTTCGTCAAGATCGAAATCATGCGCGACACGAAGTACCTTTTGCCCGACAACTACGAAACCATCAAGGCGACAGAAACCTTGGCGAAAGAAGGTTTCGTCGTGATGCCGTATATGTACCCGGATTTGAACGTGGCGCGCGACCTCGCGAACGCGGGTGCCGCAGCCGTGATGCCGCTTGCCGCTCCGATTGGGTCTAACAAGGGACTTTCGACTCGCGAATTCATCCAGATTCTCATCGATGAAATAGACCTCCCGATTATCGTAGATGCAGGTATCGGTAAGCCCTCTGAAGCATGCGCTGCCATGGAAATGGGCGCTGCCGCGATTATGGCGAATACCGCACTTGCAACCGCCGGCGATTTGCCGCTCATGGCGCAGAGCTTTAAACAGGCAATTGAAGCGGGCCGCAAGGCGTACCTCGCTGGCCTTGGCCGCGTGCTGACCCGCGGCGCTTCTGCCTCTGATCCGCTTACCGGATTTCTCCGCGACTAAATTTGGGTTTTAGGGGCTACGCCCCTAGGCGAAGGGGTAACGAAAAAAAGAGCGCTTAAAGGCGCTCTTTTTGCAGTGAGGGGAAACCCTTCCCCTTCCTACTGTACATCAATCTGCACTTTGTACATGGCCTTCTTCTGCGTGAGTGAACCGCGCGGGGCCGTAGTCACGGTGACGTTTTTCTTGGTCACGCCGGGTTGCTGCTGCAAGGTCTTGAGCAGTTCCTGGTTGCGGGCTTCGGCCATGGCGAGGATTTCTTTTTCCATGGTCTTGCGGTCCAGTTCCTTGGCGTGTTCTGCGGCATAGGCGGCGTAGGCGCTGTCCTTGTCTTCGATGGCGACAATGGCCTTTTCGTCGAGTTCGTTGAGCGTCGTCTTGTTCTGAGTGGCCTTGTAGAAGTCGGTCTTGAGCTTGTGCGTCTTGTAGGCTTCGACGGTCTTTTTCATGTTGAAGTTCTGCACGAAGTTCATCTTGAGTTTCTTGTCCTTGGCGAGGGCTTCGACCATCTTTTGGGCCTTGGCGAACTGTTCGCTGGTGAACGAGCTTGCAAGCGGATCGATGTAGATTTCGTCGTTCTTGCCGAGGTCAATGCCCACAACGCCTGCGCCCGTGGCGGCCACGTTACCCACCACCTTGAGCGGCGAGAGCGCCACCTTGATGAGCAAATTCATCACGGTCTGCCATACGATCTTCAGGTAAGAGAATTCCGGATCCTTCACGTTGCCCTTTACGGGAACGTCGAACTGGATCTTGTCATCCTTGTCTTTAAGAATGTAGAGGCCGACCTTCATCGGGACCATGTATTCCGGGTCGGTGGAGCCGTCCTTGTCAGCGACGTCGATGTTGTAGATGTCGATGGTGTTCTTGCTTTCAATGTTCCAGTCGTTCATCTTGTTTTCGCTGGCGAATGCCATGGTGCCCGAACTGATGGGGTAGCCGGTGTAGTGGTGGCTATACGGCGAGAAGTGCTTGAGGGCGAGGTTCTTCACGCTGATGTAGGCGTCCATGGTGCCGATGTCGGAGAGTGCGCCTTTGTACTTGAGCGTGAGTGCACCGCCTTCGGGGAAGGCTGCAGAAACGTTGATGGTGCAGGGGGTGTTGAAGTTGATGTTGGAACCGTTGACGGCGATGTTGCTGACTTTATAGTTGAAGGTCTGCTTGGGCGTGTGGTCCGATGCAGAAACGTTGGTGTTGACCACTTGCAGCTTGTTGATCACGGCCTTGAGTGGCTTGGACTTTTCGGCGGTCTTGGGTTCATCCTTTGCTGTCGTGTCGACCGGGGCGGCCTTTGCGGGCTTGTTCAGCGGTTCGAGCAAAATGTCGATATTGGTCTTGCCGTTCTTTAAGAGGTCGAGGTGTGCGTATGCTCCGTCTACAATCACGGAATCCACGCGGAAATCCATTTCGTTTACGTTTGCCTTGGCAATGCCTACGCCGACGTGTGCAACGCCGATTGCCTTGCCGCTTGTTTCGGTGAGCTTGATGTCGTCGACAGAGACTGTACCACTCACGTTCGAAGACAAGACGTTGTTCACGTTGCCCGCGACGTTCAGGTCCACGCCGAGTGTGCCTTCGAAATCCTTGTAATTGATGAAGTCCTTGAGGTAGGGCTTTGCGACGGCAAGCGCAAGCTTGTTGAGCGTGACGTTCACACCGAAGTCCTGCGTCTTCATGTTGAACTGGACTTTGACTCCCAGGTCGCCGCCGTTTGCGAACTTGAGGTTCACGCCGATGTCGGTGTTCTTGTTGCTGAAGTAGACGGCGGGAATGGCGACGGAGAAGTCCTGGATGTGGATCTTGGAGCCCACCTTGAGGTCTTCGTAAATGATGTTGCCTTTTTCAAGAGTGATGTTTTCGATGGCGACGCTGAATCCGCCCAAGGCTTCGGTCGGGTCGAGGTTCAGGGCCTGGGCGGAGTCCGCTGCGGTGGCGTCGACCTTGGGTTCTTCCTTTGCGGCGGTGGTGTCGGCTGTCGAGTCGGCGGCAAACTTGTTGAGAATGTCGCTGAAGTTGAACAGGTCGCCTCTCTGTGCTACGCGGGTGTAGAGGCCTTTCAGGTAGATTTCGCTCACGCTGATTTCTTTAGCGAGGAGTCGCGTGGGGTTCACGTTGATGCGGAACTTTTCGAATGCCACGAAGGGAGTGGAGCCGTCGGGTTCAAAGATGGCGAAGTCGTCGACGGTGACGGTAAACGTAAACGGGCTGAATTCCACGTTTTCGATTTTCATCTTTCGGCCGATGAGTTCTTCGGAGTGTTCGACTACGTAGTTCTTGGCTACGCCGGGGGCGATTTTGAGGGCGGCGATGACAACGACAATCAGGGCCGCGAGAACGATAAGGGCAATGTAACGTTTCTTCATGGTGCCTTAAAAATAGAATTCTTGCTTTGCGGATGTGTGTTATTTTTTTTTAGAACGCCTTTTTCTATCTTTATACATATAATGGAAAATTCCCTTGTGAATAACGATTCCCTGAATGTTTTGATTCTGGCGGCAGGCCTTGGAACCCGTCTGCGTCCGCTCACGAACGACGTGCCGAAGCCCCTTGTTCCCGTGGTTGATGCCTCGATTCTCGACTTGCAGGCCCGTAAGGCGCGTGCTATCGGAAACGTTCGTTTGCACGCAAATGCCCATTACCTGGCCGAACAGGTCGTTTCGGCGGGTGGAACTTTAGGTTTCGAAAAAGTCTGGGTGGAGCTGCCTGACATTTTGGGGACGGCAGGGCCGCTCAAGCGTATTTATAATGAGGGCTACCGCGGTGGGCTCTTGATTATGAATGGCGACGCCTATTGCGATTTTGACTTGAAGGCTTTTGTTGAAAATGCGCAGGCGTTGGCCGCTCAGCCGAATGGGCCGCAGGTGGCATTGCTCGCGGTGGATTTTCCGAAGGTGAATACTTTCCGCGTCGGTGTAGACGGACGCTTGGCCGGCGTGGTCGGCCGTTTCGGCGCTACAGAAGGTGCGCCCGCGACGTTCTCTGGCGTTTCTTGGTATAGCGACGAGGCTCTTTCGCGAATCCGCGACGGTGAATTCGATATCCGCGAATTCTGGAAGCAAGAAATTGCGGCGGGGCGTGCACCTTTTATTGATATGACGCAGTTGCATGCGACTTGGATTGACATGGGCTCGCCCGAAGGTCTCATGGCTGCGGTGGAAGCTCGCCTCAAGGAACTAGGCCGCGACGCGAACGAAGCTGTCGTTGAACCGGGCGTCGAACTGCCCGCAGGTGTGAAAATCCGTCATTCCGTCATTTATGTCGGCGCGGAAATCGCCGAAGGCGAAACAATCGAAAACGAAATCCGTGGCAAGGGTTTCAAGTGGAACGTCCCTCCAACCCCTGTTTACTAACTACTAACCACTGTCTACTGTCTACTGTCTACTTCTTACTATCCTATGCGTAAATTCAGAGTTGCACTTGTTGAACCGGAACATCCGCACAACGTGGGCTTTGTGGCCCGCGCCATGCACTGCTACGCCCTCGATGAACTTTATATTGTTTATCCGAAGCGTGACAAGGTGATTGAAAATTCTTACCACACGGCACCGAACAGCCACGAGGTTCTGGACAAGGCGACTATCGTGCACAAGTTCGAAGATGCCATCGGTGATTGCGCCTGTGCCGTCGCGTTTAGCCGTCGCATTTACGGGTCTGCGATCAAGCACACGATGATGCCTGGGCTTTCGGAATTGTTGCCCGAGAACGGAACGATTGCGCTGGTGTTTGGCCGCGAATCTTGCGGCCTCGAAACCGAAGAAGTGAACGCCTGCACCTACCAGTGCGAAATTCCAGTGCCGGGGCTCATGAGCCTCAACTTGGCGCAGGCGGTGACGGTGGGACTTTACGAACTTTGCCGCAGCGGTGCGCTCGCGAACGGCGAAGGTCGTGCAAAGCGCGGAAGCAAGGGTGCCTGCGAAACGGCTCCGGCGACCATCGACCAAATTGATAGCTTCAAGAAGTTCTTGGACCGCTATTTGACGGGCCAGTATCACGACCAGTCGTGGCGCGACAACTTCCTCAATACGCTCTTGCAGCGCCTGCACCCCACGCGCAACGAACTTTCCGCTTTGTTTGGCCTCATCCGCAATCTTGCGAAAAAGCCTGCCCGTCTGGAACAGGCCGCCGACAAGGCCGCTAAGAAACTACAAAAAGACCTAGAGTAGAACCATGAAAATTCTGTTTGCTATAGTAGTGTTGATTTTACCTTTTGTGCTGTATGCACAAGAGATGGATACCACATACGTTGTTAATGAACAGGGAAAAACGATTGGTCTTGTACATGAAAAAGGAGAAATTCCTCTTTATCATGTACAGCAGAAAAAAACATCTAAAGAAATTCATAAAGATTCACGAAATAAAATTGAAAAAGATGTTTTAGCAGAAGATAGTACTGCTTATTATCAGGATTTGGTAAATCGTTACTTGGCTGTTGGAAATAGGAGTCGTTTTACAGGAAATATATTGTTAATTCTAGGTCTTGCAGGTATTGCTACAGGAACAATTCTTGTTACAAATTACGAAATTAATGAAGACGTAAGTGATGGATATCTTCTTGCAGGTGAAATAAGTTTAGCTGTTAGCGCTCCATTATTTTTGGCAGGAATTGTATTTAGGGCTCGAGGAACAGATAAATTAAGACGAGCCGATGAATATGAGAATATTTTGAAACAATATAAAAGACGATATACAATAAATTTACAAGCAGCACCTTTAGTTGATCCTTTAAATCATAGATTTGGTGCAAATGTTGCTATGATTTTTTAATTATATGGAAGTCGAATACAACATCGCCGGGCGAATTTTGGCCAAGGATGGCACGCGCGTCATAACGCTTGCCGAAATCCTTGCGTCGCCCTTGGTGGTGAATGGGGCTGCGGGTGCCGCGACTTGTGCCGCTGACCTTACCGAAGACATGCTTGCTGCCTACTGCAAGGCGGAATCCGAAAAACACGCCTGCAAAGTCTACCTGTGGAAAGACCGTGAAGAATACGGCAATGCGAACGTGTTCAATGGCGGCTCCGATTACGAAGTCGTGAATGAAATCTGCGTCCTGTGCATCTACGACTGTGGAAACGAAGTGGCCCGTGAAACCACGGACCACTGGAACGAAAAAATTGACGCCGTTATTTGAGGCGTTTAGCCTGCCCAATGCTTTAATTGCGAGAGGTGCGAATCGAAGAACTTGCGCCTTTCCGCATCTGGCGTATTTTCCGGATTAGGCATGTGCGAAAGCAAAAAGTCCAGCAGCGTATTCTTGTCGGTGTAGGCGAACTTGCCGTCGGCATAGCACCACTTGCAGTAATCCTCGTTGAAGTTGCCGTCGAGTTCGCGGCTAATCATCGCATCGTCACCGAGGGGCATGCCGCAGCACTGGCAAAAAAGTTGTCGCGGGGCACCGAGCAGCGTATTGATGGAAACATTGAATTCCTTTGACAATACCTTGAGCATTTCCGTGTTCGGCTGCGTCTCGCCGGTTTCCCAGCGGCTTACGGCCTGCCTGGTCACGTGAATGCGTTCGGCCATTTGGTCTTGGGTGAGATTGTGCTTTTCGCGGATGTTCTTGAGAATTTCGTAGGTCTGCATTTAAACTCCTTTTTGTTTACGGCTCAAATATACCTATGGCTTGGCACAAATGCAAGAAACAGGCTGTTGCGTTGTGTAAAAACTACTTTAGACAATCCTGTTTGTTTCGCCTGGTGGCTTATGCTTGAAATAGACTGTTTTGAAAACTATTTATATTTGGCTTATGGCATCACAGACGATTAAGATTCAGTACCTCGACGATTCTATTCAGCGCCTCACGTATGTGGGCGGCAAGTCCGACTGGATTGACCTCGCGGCGGCGGAGACCGTGACGCTCAAGGCGGGGGAGTTCAGGCTCATTCATTTGGGCGTTGCGATGAAGTTGCCCGAGGGTTACGAGGCGCATATCGCCCCGCGTAGTTCCACATTCAAGAATTTCGGCATCTTGCAGGCGAATTCTGTTGGTGTGGTAGATTCTAGCTACTGTGGTGCAAATGATTGGTGGAAAATGCCCGTGTACGCCACCCGCGACGTGACCATCGAGAAGGGTAGCCGCATCGCGCAGTTCCGCATCATGGAGCAGCAGCCCACGCTTACTTTCGAGGAAGGCCCGCTGGACGGCGCAGACCGCGGCGGTTTCGGCAGCACGGGAATCTAGGGAACACAGATTTTATTTCGTTTATATCGACCCGAATGTATCCTTGAATTTACATTCGGGTTTTTCTTTTTTTGGGTCATCTGACATTCCTCATTCCTAACCACTAACCACTGCCTACTGTCTACTTTCAACTTTCTACTATTTTATATATTTCCCTTACACAGGTAAGTATTGCGCTTGCCCAGATTTTTTAACATCAAAAAGGAAAAACATGAAACGTCTCCCCATTGTTGCTCTCGCAGTATGTTTCGCTGGTCTCGTTGCCTGCAATCAGGCTTCCGCTGGCGGTTCGTTCAACCAGCAGGCCAGGCTTGATAACCTTGAAAAGGATTTCAAGCAGGTCAAGGAAGAATTCGAAATCATCAAGTACGCTCTCGACAAGCGTGGCATCTCCCTGGAACAGGCCCGCGCCGAAATGGAAGCGGACAACAAGGTCTGGGACATTCCCGACGAAGACAGCCCGGTCTTTGGCAACACCAAGAACCCGAAGCTCACGATTGTTGAATTTACCGAATTCCAGTGCCCGTACTGCTCCCGCATCGCTCCGGTCATGAAGGAACTCAACGAAAAGTATCCGGACAAGATCAAGTTCGTGTACAAGCACTTCCCGCTCAGCTTCCACTCCAACGCCCGCTCTGCAGCAGCCTCTTCTATCGCAGCACACAAGCAGGGCAAGTTCTGGGAATACCGCTACGCGCTCGCTCCGCATAGCCGCGAACTCGGTGATTCCATCTATGTCGAAGTGGCCAAGCAGGTCGGCTTGAACGTTGAACAGTTCAAGAAGGACATGGTTCTCGATTCTGCCATGAATGCCCGTATCGACAAGGACTTCCAGCTCGGTACCGAAGTCGGCGTGCAGGGTACTCCGAACTTCTACATCAACGGCAAGCGTCAGGACCGTTTCAGCCCGGAACTGGTTGAAAAGCTCCTCAAGGAAGCCAAGTAATTACCTAAGCGGTTCAATCTGTAAACGCGACTTTAAGTCGCGTGCTCCCTTTTTGAACGCGAAAATTTTAATTTCAAAATCAAACTAAAAAACACAAAAAAAGGACACGATCATATGATGAAGCGTACATTGACTGCCGCTACCGTCGCCCTTCTCGGCTTCGGTGTCACGGCTACAATGGCTCAGCCGAAAGCTCCGCGTGTAGTTCCTTACAAGTTCTTCGACGAACAGTATCGTCCGGGGGGCTTTGACTACGCTTACGGCGGCAAGAGCAAAGGTATCACCATTACTAAGGACGGCGGCTACAAGTCTAAGGCTGCCTTGAACATCAAGCTCGACCCGAGCGAATATTCGGGCGCTTCTGTTTGCTTGTACAACGAAACCTTCGACCTCAATAAGTTCATGCTCGACTCCAAGCTCGAATTCATGATCAAGGGTAAGAAGGGTGGCGAAGCCGTTAAGGTCGGTCTTTTGGATGAAGAAGTTTCTGACGGCAAGAAGACTCAGGTCGTTCTCCCGATGAACAAGTACATCCAGGGCGGTGCCGTGACGACGGATTGGAAGAAGGTTTCCATTCCTCTCGTGGACTTCCCGGACCGTGGCTTGTACTGGGACAACACCCGCAAGTCCGAATTCCCGGCCCGTATCGACTGGGACAAGATTGCAGAAATCCGCTTCTCTATCGACAAGAGTGGCGCGTCTGATTTCGAAATCTGGGTCGACAACATCGAAATCGTGAAGGGCAACAAGAAGGCTGCCCCGAAGAAGAAGGTTGTCTACTGGGATGAAAACAACGACGTCATTGACGGCCCGAAGAACCCCGAAAAGCTCGACGGCAAGGCTAAGCCTGTCAAGAACGGTACGTTCTACGATAACCAGCTCAAGGGCTTCAGCTACAGCTACGGTGGTCTTTCTGCCCAGCGCGAAGCTGATTCCAAGACTCAGGGCAACCCGAATGTGCTCGCCCTGTACATCGATAACAACGACTGGTCCGGTGTGACCTACTCTCTTGGCGAAGGCAAGTTCATTGACCTCTCCAAGGTTCGCAACAAGGGTGGTCTCTACTTCTGGATCAAGGGTAAGCTCGGTGGCGAAAAGGTCTACGTGGGTATCCTCGACAACCAGGGTAACGACATCAAGAGCCAGACCAAGATCAGCCTGAACGACTGGATCGAAGGCTCCAAGGTCAGCAAGGACTGGAAGCTCGTCAAGATTCCTCTGAAGAAGTTCGGCGACAAGGGTAAGGCTTGGGACGCTAACAAGCAGGCCGAAGTTGCCAAGGACGTGCAGTGGAACAAGATTCAGGAAATCCGTTTCTCTGTGGGCAAGGGTGAAAACCAGGGCGAACCGGGCAAGCCGGCTCCTGTGACCATCTTTGTGGACCAGATTACCTTCACCGAAAATATCGACTGGGTTGACCCGGATATCAAGTGGGATAACTGGAAGTCCAAGGCTCCGGATGTCGTGATTTCTGACTTCGAAGGCAAGTTCGCCAAGGACAAGTGGGAACCGTCTTTCGGTCCGAAGTCCAAGGCCGAAATCGAAATGCCGTACAAGAGCTCCAAGCTCGACGGCAACAGCCTCTACATCAAGCACTTCGAAATGTCCGACTGGGTGGACTTCGTTCTTGACTTTACCAAGAACACTGCCGCTCACGACGCCAAGCAGCGTGACTGGACGAACCACTGGGGCATCATGTTCGACGTTTACTCCGAACGTGCATGGCAGTCCATTACGGTTCAGATCGGCGACGCCGGAAACGAACTCTTCGTTTCCAACACCGGTGTACCTCGCGGTCGCACCACGGTGATCGTTCCGTTCCGCTCCTTCAGCAAGTTCCCGTACTACCAGCCGCCTAACGCTAAGGAAAACGGTCAGTTCGACCTCAAGGGTGTTGTTTCTCTTGACTTCAAACCGGGTGGAGAAGGTTCTAACGGTAGCTTCGAAATCGATAACATCAAGCTCACCAACCAGAAGGAAGTCAAGGCTGCAGCCCGTCCGGCTCTCGTGAAGGTTGAAGTCAAGGGTACCGGCGACGTGATCAACCCGAACATCTCGGGCGGCCTCTTCGGTATCAACGCTGCACTTTGGGATGGCGACATGCTCGACAATCCGAAGTTCAAGGTTCAGACTGCTGAATACGCCAAGCGCATCAACCACGGCATCATCCGTTACCCGGGTGGTCTCCGTGCCGATGACGACCACTGGAAGGAAATCCTCGACAACCACGACTGGATGGTCGATACCGACGAATTCCTCGCCTGGTTGAAGAAGACCGGTTCTAACGCCATGTTCACCGTGAACTTCGGTTCCGGTACCGAACAGGAAGCCGCTGCTTGGGTGAAGCACACCAACATCGACAAGAAGGCCGGCATCGTTTACTGGGAAATCGGTAACGAAGTCTATGGTAACTGGCACCCGTACTACGAAAAGTATGGTAAGGACGGCGGTACCATTTATGGTAAGCGCGCCCGTAAGTTCATCGAAGCCATGAAGAAGGTTGACCCGACTATTAAGGTGGCCGTGCTCGGCGTGCTCGATGGCCAGTGGAACGACAACGTGCTCAAGGAAACCGGCGACATTGCCGACGGTCTCATTGTTCACCACTATCCGCAGCACTTCGGTGAAGAAAACGACTTCGCACTCCTCTCTGCTCCGCAGGACCTCGTTCCTATCTACAGCCGTCTCCATAAGGTTGTGGACAAGTGGACCAGCCACTTCAAGAAGGACAAGAAGATCGAACTCTGGCTCACCGAATGGAACTCCGTGGACTTCAACCCGGGTCCGCAGACCATCGCTCTCGAAAACGGTCTGTTCGTTGCTGACTACCTCGCAATGTTGGCCACCGAAAACGTGGACAACGCACAGTACTGGGATATCCACAACGACATCACTCCGGAAGGCGGTGACTACGGTTACTTGACCCGTTCTGCAGAAGAATGCATGAACTGCCCGCGTCCGAGCTACTGGGCATTCCAGATGGCTTCCGACGCTCTCCGCGGCAAGCTCCTCAAGACCGAAATCTCCGGTGACAAGGAATCGCTCATCACGACCTACTACACCGAAAACGGCAAGAAGAAGAGCCTCCTCGTGATCAACAAGAGCCCGTACAGCGACTACGAACTCAAGTTGAACATTCCGGGCTTCAAGGGCAAGGCCACTGTCCAGACTCTCGACCGCAGCACCGAAAAGCTGAAGGAAGGCTGGGCAAACGATCCGTCCAAGAAGGCCAAGAAGGGTGTTGATGTGAGCAAGCCAATCAAGGTTGGCAAGCGCACCGTCACCCTCATCACGGTGGAATAATTCTCGCTCAAAAGCGAAAAAAGGGACCGCAGCAATGCGGCCCTTTTTGTTTATATGTAATATTTTTATATTACGGTCATCAATGGGGGTCAAATGACTAAAAAAATTATACTGGTCCTTTTAACTGCAATTTATAGTTTTGCCGCTTGGAATGGCGAAACTGCTAAGCCTGCAATCCAGACAACCGCGAATGGCGATGTATATCAGATTTCGTCTCCGGCGGAACTGGCCTGGTTTGCAAGTCAGGTCAACAACGGACAAACAGACCTGAACGCAGAACTGACTGCAGATATTCAGCTAGGATCTGACTCTTCCTCTTATTCTAGCTCCCTTTGGCCGATTATCGGTGTAGACAAGGAAAATGCGTATAAGGGAACCTTTGATGGAAACAACCATACCGTCTACGGCTTGAACGTGGCCTTGGGGACCCCTTTCTCTTATGGCCTTTTCGGCTATCTCGATGCGGAGGGTGTCGTTCGGAACGTTTCCGTTGCCTACTCGCATTTTGATTTCGATTTCCAGAACATGGCCAAGGACTCGGTGAATTTGGGCCAGCTCGTGGGCCGTTCCGAGGGTACTGTCTACAACTGCCATGCCCGAAAAGGGAATATTCGGGTGTTCGACGAGAATGCCCGATTGGTCGACAGGATTTACCGGCCCGCCAAGGGCTACGTGGGCGGACTTATCGGCATTATGTCTTCGGGAACCATGGAAAAGGTTTCGAACAGCACGGAGATAAACCTGGACGCCTTCGGGTACTACGTCGTTGGCGGAGTCGTGGGGAACATGGGTAGGGATGTGGTCCTGAAGGACGCCAAGAACTTTGCCGATATCCACGTGAAAGGGGACGCATCCAGTACCTACATCGGTATCTCCTATAATCTCAATTCCTATGTCAACATGCTGGGCGACAAGCATGAAAATTATGCTGGCGGTATTGTCGGAATTAACGAGGCGGAAGCCTATTCCTGCGAAAACCGTGGAAATATTTACGCGAATTTCGGTACTGTCGGCGGCATTGCCGGTAAGTCCTGGCATTTGTATGACGTCGTGAATTACGGAACCGTTGCGGACACCCTGGGGCTCGCCGGCGGCATTAGCGGACATCAAATTGTGGGATGGAACTACGTGAACCACGGAAATGTGTTCGGATATTTTGCTGGAGGGATTGTCGGCTATGTTTTTGGTTCTGCTGGGGGCCATAACAAGGGCTCCGTCCATGGAACGATGCTTGCGGGCGGCATTGTCGCCATGGGAAGCGTTATCTATTCGAAAAACGAGGGGAAGGTTTCCGGAAAGATCGCCGGCGGTCTTGCGGGATATGGCCGTGGGAACGCAGTCGAGTATGCGTTTAACCTTTCCGGCGATATCCAGGGAGACTCCTTGGAGGGAATTCTGGTGGGCTATCTTGAGACGGAAATAAAACACGGCTATTACAACAAGGATCTCGTGTCCGATATGGCTTGCTATGGCGGTGTGCCCGAAACTTCCCGGCCTTTATGGTGCGTAGGGATGACGACGGATTCCTTGAAACAGCGCGAGTTTGTAGGCCGGTTCAGCGAAGATTGCAAATTTAGGTATGGCGAAAGGGAGTGGTCCTATGTCCCTGACGAATATCCTGAATTTAGAAAGGATGGATTCCAGGAAGTTTTCCCCGTCATCTTTGACGACGGCCAGTTCATTTCTACCGGCTATACCGATTATCAGGGCAAGCTCGACAAGATGAAAATCCCGGTTTCCGAGGAAGGCCACTATTTTGCCGGCTGGGTAGACGGTGAAGGGAACCCGGTGGGCGTGGACCATGTCTTTACGGATTCGACGGTGCTGTATGCCAGGTATTCCGAAACCATCGAGGACACTTCGCTTGTCGTGTATTCCCAGCCTTCCGACGTCCCGGAGTTCAAGGTATGGAACGGCGACTTCCAGAAGATCGACAAGATTGTTCGGAAGGACGGTCGCCTGTACTATGCCATCTATACGCCTGCGGAGCTGAAGTGGTACCTGGACGATTCCCGGAATCTTTCCGCGATCCTGATGAACGACCTCGTGCTCGGGAAGGATTCCTTGACTCCCACCGAGCATAATCTGTACTATTGGTACAGGGGCCGCACCGGACTTTGCGATACATGTATCTTTGACGGGAACCACCATACCATTTATGGGCTAAGGCATTCCCTGTTCGATTCCTTGGGGGCGAATCTCGAATGGTACGAACTGCCAGGCGGGCGTAGTTATGCCTATTACATGAGCGAAGCCCTTGTAAAGGACCTGAACATCAGAAGTGCCTTGGTAGAACAGTATGCCGGGGCCATAGCCCAGGTCAATCTCGGTCATATCAGGAACTGCTCCGTCCAGGCCAAGCCCTTCGATACGACGGTGACTATGGGTGGACTGGTCTATTATAATGAAGGTGACATTGATAGTGCTGAATTTATTTTTGATTTTAATCGTAGCGACTCGAAAAATCATGATTACAAAATTTCCGGCATTGCCGCTTATAACACGTTTGGCGGCAAAATAACGAATGCTTATACGCATGGTCATATAGACATTTCTCAAGAAAATAATTTTAGCGTCATTATCAGCGGTATCACCTATGAATCTTACGGTGACTTGGACAATGTGAGGAACGAAACTTCGTTTGATGTGAGTGCCTACAATGTTGAAGTGGCTGGAATTGCGAATTTCACGCAGCATATAATCAATGGTGTCAATACAGGTGACATCAATGTCAATTCCTGGGGATATTATCATCGTCTTGCAGGAATTGCCTTGACAAACGAAGGTATCGTTGATTCCTGTTCCAATAGCGGCAATATTCATTTGGCCTATAGTATTTCTCCTGGTAGAGATTCCGTTGCGATGGCCGGTATTGTTGCCTTGAATTTTGGCGAAGGTTCGGTCAAGAACGTCTTGAACGAAGGGCGAATTCTTATGGAAGACATTTCCAAAGATGGACGCTATCCTAACAAGTTTAGTATCGGTGGTATCGTCGGTAGCAACTGGGGCTATGTGGATTCTACTGAAAACAGGAAACCCATTTTGCATGAATGTCCGAATTTCTATAATGAATGCGAATACTCGCGTGTAGAAAACAAGGATTTAAAATTTGCTATTGGCGGTATCGCGGGAAAGAATTTTGGGGAGTTGAAAAATTCCAAGAATTTGGGCCGCGTTTCGGGATTTACGAATGTGGGTGGTATTGCAGGTATTTCGGATAGCGTCTTGATGAATGTCAATAACCGTGGCCCGGTTTATGGTATTTCGGTTACTTACGGGCATTATGCCTATATAAAAACGGTCGAACCTTATGTGGGTGGCATTGCTGGAACCTGCAATCAAGTAGAAGGTGCCTATAACGATGCTCCTATTTTCTATGCATATGCGGATCAGAAACTGAGTTCCCATATTGGAGGCGTTTGCGGAAGCCTTAAGGGCAATATGAATCAGGCTTATAATATCGGGGATATTTATAGCGAAGATAATGTGGACAGCTCCTTTGTGGCAGGCATTGTTGCTGATCTCTACCCGGGAGCGTCAATTACGAATGCGTTTAACTGGGGCAATGTGAATTCTCGAGGCTTCTCGGGCGGTGTATGGGCCAAGGGCGATTCCGCGGTGGTCGTTAAGAATGTGTACAGCACGGCAAAGGTAGACGGAATGAAACTCCAGGGAGGTGTCTATGCGTTTGTTGCTGACTATGAAGAAGACCATGCTAAGAACGCCTATGTCTACTACGATTCTGCTGCGGTCAACGACTTGTATTCTGTAGACTTTTTTGCGCCAATGTCTTCGGACCTTATGAAGACGGATGATTTTAAGGATGCACTCAATACGACTGCGGGAACAGAAGAAAACAGCAAAATCTGGACTCGTGGCGAGGGCTATCCTGTTTTTGCTGGCTACGACATGATTCCCATGTCCAGCTATTATGAAGAAGGATTTTCATCTTCTAGTGTTAAATCTTCTTCCAGCGTGAGTTCTTCGTCTAGCGCGAAGTCTTCTTCCAGCGTGAGTTCTTCGTCTAGCGCGAAGTCTTCTTCCAGCGTAGAATCTTCGTCTAGTGCAAAGTCTTCTTCCAGTGTAGAATCTTCGTCTAGCGCGAAATCTTCTTCCAGCGTAGAATCTTCGTCTAGTACGGAAGAAATTCCTGTTGCTATGAAGCCGGCTAATTTTGCGGTAAACGTTTTGGGACGAATTATAAGTGTCCGCTATGAAAAGGAATCTGCAAATTACTTGCTTCTGGATTCTCAGGGTCGAATTTTGAAGTCTGGAATGCTTTACAAGGGCGTTTCTTCCATAGAAGTTACTCACTCCGGAAAATATATTCTTAGAGTCGATGGCATAAACCAGCTTGTAAATGTTCGTTAGGTGGGGGAAACAGATGAAATTTAAATTGTTTACGGCTGCAGCCCTGCTGGCATATTTTAGCGGCTGTTCTGACAACGAAACGAAAATGACTTATCTGACAGGCATAGATGATTCTCCTGCAGAGTCCTGTTCAAGTGAAAAAGAGACTTCGGTTTCTTTATCGTCGAGTAGTTCAACCACAACGCTTGCCGGGGATTCTTCGAGCAGTTCCAATGTACAAGGATCATCTAGTTCCAGCGTTTTGGTTTCTTCTAGTTCCAATGCGTTGAATTCGTCAAGTTCCGGCGTTCAAGAATTGTCGAGCTCAAGCGTAGAAGAATCGTCGAGTTCCAATAATCAGGTTTCGTCTAGTTCCATAGATTTAATATTATCTAGTTCCAGTGTTCAAATTTCATCGAGTTCTGTCGTTCAGGAATCGTCTAGTTCGGAAGAAGAGTCTAGCAGCAGTGTGGTACAGTTGATCCCTTCAAAGGATTATGACTGTAGCAAGTACAAGTGCTTGCCGACTCAGTACCTGAATCCAGAAATTGAATATGGTGAATTGCTGGACAAAAGGGATAATCAAGTCTATCGTACAGTAAAAATCGGTGACCAGGTCTGGATGGCTCAGAACTTGAATTACGATATTGGCGATACGACAACAGATGACCGGTTCGTCTATTGGTTCTCAAAGGAAGTTATCCCACATGCCGAAGATAGCATTGCCAAGTATGGCCGTGGCTATACTTGGTCTCAGGCTATTGATACCACTGAATATTGTGAGAACCATTCCTGCTATTTTGAAATTTCGGATCTTCCTCGTCAAGGCATTTGTCCAGAGGGTTGGCATGTGCCCAGCAAACGTGACTGGAAACTCTTGGAGAAATTTGTAGACATGAATAATGGAGACGAAGACCTTGGCGTGAGCCTTAAGGCGAAAAGTTTATGGGCTGAACATCCGGATGCACCCACGGGGTCGGATCGCTTCGGTTTTTCGGCGTTGCCGTTTGAACCGAAAATGAGCCGAAATCATCCATTGGAATCGGTTGCTTTCTGGAGCGCAAGTGAATCTTCAGAGTGTGTAAGTTGCGCTGACGTACGAGAATTCAATTATTATTATCAGTATGTATTTAAAGATTATTACGGGAAGTCCAGTCGAATAGCCCTACGCTGCATGCAAGATTAGTCTCAAAAAAGTGAAAAAGCCCCGATGATGAATCGGGGCTTTTTAATGTTTAGAATTCTTCGCTTAACGTTCCAAGCGGAAGTAGACTGCGGCCAGCGGCGGGAGCTTGATATTCAGGCTCCACTGGCGATTCTGCCACGGAATATCCTGCGTCCAGACTTCGCCGAAGTTACCCACGTTAGAGCCGCCGAACATGCTTGCATCGGTGTTGAAGATTTCTTTCCACTTGCCGCGGGTCGGAGCGCCGAGGCGGTAGTCGTTGCGGACCACCGGCGTGAAGTTGAATACGCACAGAATCTGGTTTCCGTGGTCGTCCTTACGCACAAAGCTCACGATGGAATTGTCGGCATCGTCGCACCAGATCCATTCAAAGCCTGTGTAGTAGTGGTCGATTTCCCAGAACGGGGCGTTTTCCTTGTACAGGTGGTTCAAAACCTTCATCATCTGCAGGAGCTTGCCGTGGCTATCCCAGCTGATGAGGTGCCAGTCAAGCGAACGCTTCTCGTTCCATTCGCGGAACTGCCCGAACTCGTTGCCCATGAAGTTGAGTTTCTTGCCCGGGTGCGCATACTGGAAAGCGTAGGTGAGGCGGAGGTTTGCAAACTTCTGCCAGTTGTCACCCGGCATCTTGCCTAGCATAGAGCCCTTGCCGTGCACCACTTCGTCGTGGCTGAACACCTGGATGAAGTTTTCGCTGTAGGCGTACACCATGCTGAAGGTCAGCTGGTTGTGGTGGTACTTGCGGTGAATCGGTTCATGCTGAATGTAGCTGAGGAAGTCGTTCATCCAGCCCATGTTCCACTTGTAGTGGAAGCCAAGACCGCCCTGTTCAGGCGGGCGCGTAATGCTTGGAAAGCTGGTTGATTCTTCAGCAATCAAAATCGCATGCGGAGTGAGGCGACCCATGATGCTGTTCAGGTGCTTCAGGAATTCGAGCGTATCGTAGTTGATGTTGCCGCCGTCCTTGTTCGGGACCCACTGGCCGGGGCCCTTGCCGTAGTCGAGGTAAAGCATCGAGGCCACGGCGTCAACTCGCAGGCCGTCGCAGTGGAATTCCTTGAGCCAGTACATGGCGTTTGCAATCAAGAAGTTCTTGACTTCGTTACGGCCCAGGTTAAAGATGTAGGTGCCCCAGTGCGGGTGTTCGCCCTGGCGCGGGTCGGCATGTTCGTAACAGGCGGTGCCGTCAAAGCGTCCGAGTGCGTGGGCGTCTTTGGGGAAGTGAGCCGGAACCCAGTCCACAATCACGCCGATTTCGTTCTGGTGGCAAAGGTCCACAAAATGCCTGAACTGGTCCGGTGTGCCGTAGCGGCTCGTGGGGGAGTAGTAACCGGTCACCTGGTAGCCCCAAGATTCATCGAGCGGGTGCTCGGCCAGCGGCAAAAATTCCACGTGGGTGTAGCCCATTTCCTTGAGGTACGGAATCAAGGTTTCTGCAAGTTCATCCCAGTTCAAGAAGCGGTCCGGATTCGCGGGGTCGCGGCGCCAGGAACCGGCGTGGACTTCGTAAATGTTCATGGGCGAACCGAAGACCTTGGTTGCCCAATGTGTAGACATGTAAAGGTCGTCGCCCCATTCGTAGCCGTCGAGGTGCGTGGTGATGGAGGCAGTTGCCGGGCGGACTTCGCTGAGTTTTGCGAGCGGGTCCACTTTAACATGCAGGTTGCCATCGGCACCGTGAATTTCGAAGCGGTAGAGTTCGCCTTCGCCAATGTTCGGAATGAAAATTTCCCAAATGCCGGTGGAGCCAAGCATGCGCATCTGGTGGCGGCGACCGTCCCAGCTGTTAAAGCTACCGACGACAGAGACTGCGTGGGCGTTCGGAGCCCAGACGGCAAAGTGCACGCCCTTAAAGCCCTGGTGTTCAACAAGGTTTGCACCAAGTTTGCGGTACAGTTCGTAGTGCGTGCCGCTCGAAATCAGGTGGCGGTCAAAGTCGCTAAGTACAGGGAGAAATGCATACGGGTCGGTCAGCGTGTATTCGTTGCCGTCGTCTTGGCGAATGATCAAGTTGTAAAAGAACGGTTCGTATTCCTTGTCCAGAATGGCTTCAAAAAATCCCGTGTTGCCAAGCTTCATGAAATCGAATTCAAATTCGCCGTCACAAGATTCACCGCGAATAAAGCTTGCCTGCGGTTGGTAGGCGCGAATCACCGTCTTTAAGCCGCGGTCCGTGTTCAGCGGATGCAAACCTAAAATCGAGAACGGGTCTTTGGTATTGAAATCCCAAATGGCACGCATGTCTTCTGACGTAAGGCTCGTAAAATCATTCCATTCCATACAAAACTCCTGTAATTGGTCCAGACCAAGGAGGGCCCAAAACACCTTGTTGTAATGTCGTAAATATAACTTAATCAAAAAAAAGGGGGCTTTGCAATTCTATATTTGGGGCATGTACAGGCGAGTCCTTACGATTCAAGATATTTCGTGCTTTGGACAGTGCTCCCTCACGGTGGCACTGCCGATTATTTCTGCGTGCGGTGTAGAGACGGCGGTGTTGCCGTCGGCGATTCTTTCGACCCATACGGGCGGCTTTACAGGCTGGACATTCCAGGATCTGACTAAAGAAATGTTGCCGATTAGCGAACACTGGCGTGTGGCTGATATTCGCTTCGATGCGTTCTATACCGGTTATCTGGGTTCAATCGAGCAAATTAACATGGTCAAGCACATCATGGACACGAACGGTGTCGATGGTGCGATTCGGGTAGTCGACCCTGCCATGGCCGACAACGGGGCGCTTTACCCCGGCTTCAATATGGAATTTGTCGATGCCATGAAGGATTTGTGCGCCCATGCCGATGTTTTGCTTCCGAACATGACCGAAGCTTGCATGCTCACGGATACGGAGTACAGCGAAAATATTGACCGCGAAACGGTCGAACTGCTTTGCAAAAAACTCTGCGAACTGGGCACCAAGTCGGTGGTGCTGACCGGTGTCGGATTCCGTCCGGATTATACGGGTGTCATGCTTTACGACGGCAAGGAATTCAACTACTACGAGCACAAGAAAATTACCAAGGGCTTTAACGGCACAGGCGACTGCTATGCCTCGGCTTTTGTAGGAGCCATGCTCCGCGGTCGTCCTATGGTCGATGCGGCCCGGATTGCGGCCGACTTTGTGCTGGAATGCATCGAAAAGACTTATGAAGACAAGTCTCACTGGTATGGAGTCAAGTTTGAACTTGCGCTCCCGAACTTGATCAAAAATTTAGCAGACGAGTAGGTATTTATGGCGATTGCGATGGAAGAAACGGTTGACCCGATGCAATTTACGCAGGTGTTCAAGGTGACGCCCGAAATGATTGACGACAATCATCATTTCAATAACGTATGGTCGGTGCAGTGGATTCAGGACATCGCCATTGCTCATTCGGAGCAGGTGGGCGGTACGCAGCTGATGCGTGACCTGGGAGCTGGTTGGATGATTCACGTGCAGCACGTGGAATACAAGAACCAGGCGTTCCTCGGTGATGAAATCCGCGGAACCACTTGGGTCGCTGCTTACGGCAAGGTGGCTAGCTTGCGCAAGTGCCGCTTTGAACGCGTCTCTGATGGCAAGGTGATTTTCGAATCGGAAACCCAGTGGGTGCTTGTCGACATGAAACGCGGCCGTCCCATGGCCATTTCCGACGAAATGAAGCGCCTGTACGTCGGTCACTAGTTAGTAGGATGTAGACAGTAGGCAGTAGGAAGTGACTCGAAGGATCTCTAGCTGAGGAATTTCCTTGCAATCCGTTGGATTCTTGCGCGGAGTCCTTTCTCGCCTTTCTTGTGGTACGGCGGGTAAAGGAATGTCATGGTGTCTAATGCGCCTTGTCGCATCACGTTGCGTTCGTGGCTAAAAGTCTTGAAGCCATAAATTCCGTGGTAATTGCCGGTGCCGCTCATGCCGACTCCGCCAAAAGGAACCGACAGATTTTCGATTTGCAAAATGCAGTGGTTCACGCAAGTAGAGCCCGAGGTCGTGCTGGCGATGACTTCGTTGATTTTCACTTCGGATTTTCCAAAAATGTACAGCGCCAGTGGCTTCGGGCGCGCTTGAATGAAGGTAATTGCATCTTCTAGCGAATCGTAAGCGATAATCGGGAGAATCGGTCCGAAAATTTCGGATTCCATAATGCGCATGTCGGGGGTGACATCGGTCAGCACGGTCGCGGGCGTGTATCTGGTGCCACTGTCGCAGAATTCCGCGCCGCCGATGACGGCCTTCGCACCCTTCGCAACCGCATCCTCAATGAGCGCTTGGTGGCGCTCGACGGTGCGGCTTTCAACGATGTGTACAAAAATTTCTGAGTTCCGGCGGGCGTCTTCGGTTTCGCCGTACATCTTCTTTATGTTGTCTGCAACGGCTTCGGCGAGCGGCTGCATTAAACGTTGCGGGCAAAGCATGTAGTCGGGAGCGATGCAGGTTTGGCCTGCGTTCAGGCACTTGCCCCAGGCGATTTTCTTTGCGGCATCCTTGATGTTCACGTCATCCAGAACGATTGCCGGCGATTTTCCGCCGAGTTCAAGCGTGACTCCGGCATGAATTTTTGCCGCTTGTTCTGCCACATGGGCGCCCACGTTCGGGCTACCCGTAAAGAACACATGATCGAAGGGGAGGGCGAGCAACTGGTCGCCAATTTCGGCACCTGCGCCCTGCACAACGGCGACTTCGTTTTGCGGGAAAACGTCAGAAATCAGCGATTCAAGAAATGCCGCTACATGAGGCGTCTTGTGGCTCGGCTTTGCTATCACCACATTGCCGGCAGCGACGGCTGCGACGACCGGCGAAATAAAAAGCAAGAACGGGTAATTCCACGGTGCCATAATCAGCACGCGGCCCTTGGGCTCAAAATGGCTCACGCTTGAATTCAGCGGGAACAGAAGACTAAAGTTACCGTCTTTGTCTTCAACCCAATCGGGCAAGTGGTTCACGG
This sequence comes from Fibrobacter sp. UWB15, assembly GCF_900177705.1. Lineage (NCBI taxonomy): Bacteria > Pseudomonadati > Fibrobacterota > Fibrobacteria > Fibrobacterales > Fibrobacteraceae > Fibrobacter > Fibrobacter sp. UWB15. The sequence goes on along the minus strand of NZ_FXBA01000001.1, from coordinate 1,018,418 downwards.
TGTGGTCGATTTCTTGCAGGGCAGGGTAGACTTCGGTAAGCCAGACTTCGGTTTTCGGCTTGTGGAAATCGGTCCATACGGCATCATAAAATTCCTGCTGTCGGGCCACAATGACCTTGCGGAGTTTAACCAACTTGGCGATTCGTTCCTTCACGCTTGATTGTGCAATTTTCCAGCGGTTTTCACCCTGCGCATCAAATATGTTTTGTAAGAAATCTGACATGTGGAACAATATAATTTTTACTCATACGTCTTAGGTCTAAAGTCGCTTGATTTATACCATTGAAGCGTACACCCACCGTCCAAACCCCATAGCCCACACCCCATACCACTTCCTACGGCCTACTGTCTACTTCTAACTTCCTACTGTCTACTTTTTTTATAAATTGTAATTATGGCTAGTTTGATTGAATACAAAGGTAAAAAGCCCGTTCTTGGCGAACGTGTGTTTATCGCGGAAGGTGCAAAAGTCATTGGCGATGTAGAAATTGGCGACGATTCGTCCGTTTTTTACAATACGGTTATCCGTGCAGACCTCGCCGAAATTCGCATTGGCAAGCGAACCAATATCCAGGATAATGTGACCGTGCATCTTTCGACAGGAGTCGGCGTGCATGTGGGCGACGACGTGACCGTGGGCCATAATGCCATTTTGCATGCTTGCGATGTTGACGACCACGTGCTGATTGGCATGGGTGCAATCCTCATGGATGGCGTACACATCAAGTCGAACAGCGTGGTGGCTGCCGGTGCCGTGGTGACGCAAAATAAGGAATTCCCGGAACGTAGCCTGATAGTGGGCGCTCCGGCCCATGTGGTGCGCGAACTGACCGAAGACGAAATCCGCAAATTCCACGAAAATGCGGAACATTATTTGGTCATTAAAGAAGAGTTGAGAAACTCTTAACGCTTTTTTGCTACAAAAAACTTTGCTTTAGACTCGATTTCGTATATAATTATATTTTAGCAGTGATGTATAAGTTTGTCTTTCTCATTAATCCGATTAGTGGCGGCGGCCAGGGCAAGGTGATTCACCAGTATTTGCCCGAAATCATGTCTTCTTTGAATTATACGGAAGACCAATGGAAGGCCGAATTTACCAATATCGATGGGTTAGACAATCAGATCAGGGACGCTCTTGCCAATACCGAAAAACTGGTGGCCGTCGGTGGCGATGGCACCGTGTCTTCTGTCCTTTCGGTCATGGTCTCTTCGGAATACGCGAAGTCCGTAAAAATCGGCCTGATTCCCCTTGGTACGGGTAACGATCTTGCCCGCGTTTTGAACCTTTACAAGCCCTATGTAGACAAGGGTCTTCTGTTCCTGGTGCGTAGGCTTTTGCAGGCCAAGGCACGACCCTTCGATATCTGGAAGGTGAACGGGAAACTTGCCTTTGCGAACTATTTTTCGGGCGGTATCGATGCCCGAATCGCTCACGATTTTAACCGCGCCCGCGCCAACGGCGAATTCAATTCGAATTCCGTGCTGGTGAACAAACTGCATTACGTGAAGAGTTTCTTTGCGGACCGCTCTTACCAGCTTAAAAAGGGTAAGCTTTCGTTTGTGGATGCCGAGGGCCGCAGCTGGCAAAAAATTCTGGACGGCCACCGCACCGTGATTGTGGGCAATATCCCGAGTTTTGCTAGCGGTACGAATCCCTTCTACAAGTCCGATATGGCTGACGGCCTGCTCGAAATCGTATGCGTGCCGAACATGTTCAGGTTCTTGCTGGCTATTGCGGTCGGGAACTTGCCTGTCATCGGGAATCTAGTCAAGAAGTATTTTATCAAGACCCGCAAGGCCAGGTCGCTTAAGTTAGAATTTGCCGAAGACGAATTTTTGCAGCTCGATGGCGAAGACTTGAGCGGTAAACTTGGCGGCCATGTAGACATTGACTTTGCCTGCAAGGTGCAGATTATGGCGCTGGGGGAATAATGTTCTCCGTTCGCTGTGCCGAAGTCCTTGAATTTTTACGCAATACAGAATCGATGGAATGTAACGTCTTGCGCGAGTCGCCAGAGGTTACTTTAACAGGCTTTGCTGCACTGACGCAGGCTCGCGAAAACGACGTGAGTTTCTGGGTGGGTCGTGTCGAGAGTGTGACGCATGCAAACGGTCCTTCGAACGATGATTTGAAAAAGACGGCTGCCGGCCTCTTGTTTGTGCCTTCTGCAGCGGTGCAATCGGGCGAGGTTTCGTTTACCGAGATTTTTCCGAACGCAAAGAACATTGTCGCCGTCAAAGAACCTTACCATGCCATGGTCAAGTTCCTGGAACGTTTCGAGGGCAATGGCTTTAATGACAATATGGAATCGGGTGTGCATTTTGACCGCGACTACATGGGCGTGGGCTATGGCGAAACCGGCCCGTGGATTCACCCGACGGCAGTTGTGGAAGGCTTTGTCGACGAAGGCTGCTTTGTCGGGCCCGGCTGTGTGGTGATGCGCGGCGCAAGTATCGGGCGCGGTTGCCGCCTGGAATCAAACGTGACCATTTACCCGAATGTCATCGTGGGCGAGGGCTGCATTTTTCAAGCGGGCGTCGTTGTCGGTAGCCGCGGCTTCGGATTCTACGAGCACGAAGGCGAGCGCCGCATGGTGCCGCATTTTGCAGGAGTGCGCATCGGGAACCGCTCAAGCTTTGGTGCGAACACGGTCGTGGCGGCCGGATTCATTTCGCCGACGACCATCGGCGACAATTGCCACTTGGATTCCATGGTGCAGATTGCTCACAACTGCGTTTTAGGCAACAACATTTACATGGCCTCGCAGACGGCGCTTGGCGGCACGACGATTCTCGAAGACGGCGTACAGTTCGCGGGCGGAGCCAAGGCGGCGGGGCACTTGACCGTGGGCAAGAATGCGATTGTGACCGCGAAAGCGGGCGTGACTAAGAGCGTTCCCGCTGGCAAGACCGTTGCTGGGTTCCCGGCGATTGACATCGAAATCTGGCGTCGTCAAATGGTCGAACTCCGCATGATGGCGAAAAAAAAGTTAGAAGTAGGAAGTAGGCAGTAGGAAGTGACACGAATGTGTCATCCTGAGCGCAGAGCCGTAAGGCTCGAAGTCGAAGGATCTAGTTGATAAAGGTATGAAAAAGTCTTTCTGCAGAAACTTGCTTTTATTTGCTATTTTGTAGCTCGTAATGAGTAATGTGTGTGAATTTAAATCCCCCAGCTTAAGCTTTGGTTCGACATCGGTTTCTGTTGAGCCGCTGGAAAAGGATCCGCAGAAGGTTCCTTTTGTGGCGTGGTATGTGGGCGAAAAGCTTTTTTATCGCAGCGACGCGTGTCATTGTTTTGAAGAACTTGAATTTTTTGCGAAACGTACCGCTGGCTACAAGTTGAGCGAATCCGGCTTGGAACTTCTGTCGCCGGAGCATTTGGCACCCGTGTTCCTGATGTGGCCGCACCGGCGCTTTAACGTGCGGCTCACTGATGCGACTAAGCCCGAAGTCCCGATGATGGACGGTTCGTCGATTCCGTTCTTCTGCGAAATGCGAAAATTCTGCGGAGCGCCCGAAGAGCTGGTCTTTTTCGATGCTCCTGTGCATGCCGAGTGGGACTTGGGTAGAGATGCCGCGGTCTACGGCCATGTTCGCATTACGCCAGCCGAGACATTTGAGGTGGAATACGTTCTTGATCGCAATACCGCCCGCGATGGTTACGACCTGAAGTCGGCGGCCTCCGTCTCCATTTATTCGCCCGAGAACTTGTACCAAATTTTCATGGCGCGCACCTTCATTCACCAGGTGGAACTGGAGCGCGCCCGTGCGGCAGGACTCCTCGCAGGCGTCGATGAATCCTGCGGACTCCTGCTCGCAGCGGGGGATTGCGCGGCTCAAAACAGCGCCTGTTCGCCAAAATTCCGCATCGCAAACGAACCTGCGATGCATAAAATACTAGATTTGATTGGAGACCTGAGTTTTATCTGTCCGGCCCTTCCGAGGGTCAGAATCGAAATCACCAACGGTGGGCATGTGTCCCACCACCAAATCATGGAGAAAATCATTCCTTATGTCAATGCTGGAATCTTTACCCAAGTCTAACGTCGATGGAATCCTCTACGATGCCGAAGTCGTCCACAGCGTGCTTCCGCAGAAGGCCCCGTTTGCCTTTGTCGATGAAATCCTCTCCCTCGATGCTGAAAACATGGAAATCGTTGCCAAGTGGCACTTGACCGGCGAAGAAGGATTCCTCAAGGGACATTTCCCGGGCAATCCGGTGCTCCCCGGCGTGATTCAGATTGAATCCATGGCCCAGGCTGCCACGCTCCTCACCATGATCGGTCGCGAAGCCGAAACCACGGGCAAGCGCCCCGCCTTCATGGGTGTCGAAAACTGCCGTTTCCGCGCTCCGGTGATTCCGAAGGCTGAAATCGTTCTGAAGGCCAAGCTCATCATGGCCCGCCACGGCATTTACAAGTACAGTGGCGAACTCCTGATCGTCGATGCCGAAGGCAAGGAAACGCTCTGCACCAAGGCCGACTTCAGCGCCGCCATGGTGTAAGTTACGGGTCTAGCAACTCGCCACGAATCACTTCGACTTGATCCCCGACCAAACTGATAATGTTGGTCGGGTTTATTTCTATAGGGCCGCAGTCGACCATCATGTCGACGGAATGCTCGAAGGTCTTCCAGATGTCATCCGGCTCGTACATGTCTTCTTCGGTGAGCTTGGCGGCCGTGCTCAGAATCGGCTTGTCGAAATGCTGGAAAAGTTCCTTGAAGAACGGGTGCGTCGGCATTCTCACGCCAATTTCGGGGCGCTTGACGTCCAGGCGGCGGGCGATGTGCGGGTCGGCGGGCAAAATAAACGTGTACGGCCCGGGCACGCGCGGCTTCATGATGTTGAATGCAAAGTTGTCGACTCGGGCGTAGTCGGTCGCCTTGCGAATGTCCGGGATGATGAGCGCCATGAAGAACTTCTTCATCGGCTTCTTGAGGGCATAAAGCTTGTGGATTGCCTTGGGCGATTCGGCGTTGCAGCCAATCGCGTAACCAGATTCAGTGGGGTAGAGAACAAGACCGTCGTCTTCGAGGGCGGCTGCGGCAAGCTTCACGATTCTCGCTTGCGGATTTACAGGGTGAACTTCAAAACGCATATTAAAAATTTAGAATAATAGTTCTTTTTTTACAAGATTGTTATTATCCTAACCACAAACCACTGTTTACTGCCTACTTCCTACTTCCCACTTTTTCTATCTTTTCAGCGTAAAAATTATCGGAGATATCATGTCCAATTATTGTCCTGTTATCGGTCTTGAAATCCATTGCCAGCTCGCAACTAAAACCAAGATGTTTTGCGGCTGCGAAATCGAAGTGAATACGACCCCGAACAAGCACGTTTGCCCTGTTTGCCTCGGTATGCCGGGTGCCATGCCTGTGCCGAACAAGAAGGCGGTGGAATACGCCATTCGCTTAGGCCTTGCCCTGAACTGCGAAATCGACCTGAACGCGATGTGGACCCGCAAGAACTATTTCTATCCGGACCTGCCGAAGGGCTACCAGATTACCCAGACGGGCGGACTTCCGGTGTACGACCACCCGATCTGCAAGAACGGCTGGCTCGAAATCGTGAAGGAAGACGGCACCAAGAAGCGCGTGGGCATTACCCGTATCCACATGGAAGAAGACGCCGGTAAGCTCATCCACGACATGAGCCCGACCGATTCCCACTTCGACGCGAACCGCTGCGGCACTCCGCTCTGCGAAATCGTGACCGAACCGGATATTCGTAGCCCCGAAGAAGCGGTGCTCGTGCTGAAGAAGATCAAGCAGACGCTGGAATACACCCGCGTGTCCAACGCCAACATGGAAAACGGCAATATGCGCTGCGACGGCAACATTTCTCTGCGCAAGAGCGAAGACGCTCCGTTCGGTATCCGCGCCGAAATCAAGAACTTGAACAGCTTCACGAACCTCGAGAAGGCCCTGTACTGCGAAATGAACCTGCAGGCCTCGACGCTCGATGCCGGCAAGGAAGTGGAACAGTGCACCAAGCGCTACGATCCCAATGCGGACAAGACCATCGTCATCCGCTCTAAGGAAGACGCCCACGACTACAAGTATTTCCCGGAACCGGACATGGTGCGCCTCGTGACTGACCCGGCCTTTGTGGAAGAAATCCGCCGCACGCTTCCGGAACTGCCGGATGCCCGCCGCAAGCGCTTCATGGACGACTTCGGTGTTTCCGAATACGACGCCATGGTGCTCACCGAAGACCGCGACGTGAGCGAATGGTACGATACCGCCGCGAAGAACTGCAAGAACGGCAAGGTCTTGGCCAACTGGGTGATTACTGAACTCCTCGCTAAGGTGAAGGAACTCGAAGGCGGCCTCAGCACCCTCAAGATCAAGCCCGAAGACCTCTGCAAGCTCGTGAACCTCATTGCCGACAACACCATCAACGGAAAGATTGCAAAGACGGTCTTCGCCGAGATGTTTGAAACTGGCAAGGATCCCGAAGCTATCGTGAAGGAAAAGGGCCTCGTGCAGGTGACCGACACTGGCGCTATTGAAGAAGTGGTCCGTGCCGTGTGTGCCGAAAATGCGGCCCAGTTCGCCGAATTCAAGGCAGGTAAGGTTGCTTTGAAGGGCTTCCTCGTGGGTATGACCATGCGCAAGTCCGGCGGCAAGGCTAACCCGGGCCTCGTGAACCAGATCCTCGACAAGCTCGCGAAGGAATAATGACTAAGTTCGTTCTTGTTGTGGTTATAGCGCTCCTGTCCGCAGGGGCGTCTTTTGCCGCAGACAAGCTCGATAAGTACGACAGCGCTTACGTGAGCACGCTGAACATGACCGACGAAGAAGCGGCGGAACTCTATGGCATTGACTCGACCAAGCTGAATCAGGGTCCGACGCTCCAGGAACTCAATGAAGAAAATCCGACCTACGTTAAGCGCGAATACAACCATCGCCAACAAGTTATTGTTGGCAGCGTCGTGATGCTCTGCGTCGCTGTTGCGATGGTCTTAATGAACAATTACAATCCGAAACGATAAAATTTCCCAATCACCAACCACTATTTACTAATCACTATGTCCTACACAGACGAAGCAAAACAGAATTTCAAGGCCCTCTCCAATAACCCTTATCCCGGTCGTGGCATTGTCCTCGGCGAAAGTGCCGACGGCAAGTCCTACGTGCAGGTGTACTGGATCATGGGCCGTAGCGTGAACAGCCGCAACCGCGTGTTCGAAATCGAACGGTCGACCGGCTTCATGAAGACCAAGGCCTTCGATGAATCCAAGCTCACGGACCCGCACCTGATTATCTACTATCCGGCACGTCACACCGCCGACGTCCAGATTATCACGAACGGCGACCAGACCGACACGATTTACGACGCCATCAAGCTCGGCGGCACCTTCGAAAGCGCTCTCCGCACGCGCCAGTACGAAGACGACGCCCCGAACTTCACGCCGCGTATTTCCGGCATCCACTACAAGAACGCAAGCCCCGCCGTCTACAAGCTCTCCATCCTCAAGAGCAGGGGCAACAGCGAAGAAGCCGGTTGCGAACGCATGACGTTTGAATACGAGAAGGCTTTGCCGGGTCTTGGCCACTTCATCAGCACCTACGAAACCGACGGTAGCCCGATTCCTAGCTTCAACGGTTTCCCGAAGCTGATGCCGATTTTCGACAATGTCGAAGACACGCTCAAAAAATACTGGGCCGCCCTGAACAAGGACAACAAGGTTTCCCTGATGGTCAAGTGGATCGACAAGAAGACCTTCAAGGCCAAGACCTTGATCGTGAATAAAAACAAATAAGAGCAAAGATGTTGTAAAAGCGGTTCCTTTTTCAAGGAATCGCTTTATTGTAGGGTAGAGGGACATGAAATCGGCGTGGCTTATATTAGCGCTATTGCAGATTTATTTGATAGCCTGTTCTAATTCAGAACAGGTTTTATCTGAAGAAATCCTTACGGAAGGATTTTTTTTAGATTCCCTCGCCCTAAACGAAAGCTTGGTTCGAGACAGCCTTTTAAGAGATAGTTTGCTGAACGACAGCCTCCTGAGAGATAGTCTCTATAAAGATAGCTTGCTCAAGGATAGTCTAGTCAAGGACAGCCTCCTTAATGATAGCCTGCTTCGAGACAGTCTATTTAAAGACAGCGTTCTTCGTGCGGACAGCCTCGCTGAGATTGAACGCATGAACAAGAACGGAATGTTCTTAATTGCCTCGAAGGGGATGTCTGTAGAACTGGGAACGAATATTGCCGACGCCCGTGTAAGTGAACGACCTTCAATGAAGGTCAAGTTGGACTATGACTTTTACTTGTCCAAGCATGAGACGACTTGCGCCGAATTTAACGGTCTGATGAAAAAGGCAACGGGACTTACTTTGGAATGCGAAGATGAAAATCTTCCTGCAACCAATGTGACTTACTTTGATGCAGTTCTTTTTGCGAATGAGCGAAGCAAGGAAAATGAGCTTGATACGGCTTATACTTATGCATCGGCTCGATTTGATTCTGAAAAACATTGTGTAAACCTTGAGGGCTTGGCATATCATCCTGAAAAGGTCTCCTATCATTTGCCCACCGAGGCGGAATGGGTTTATGCCGCCAGCAAGAACTGGAATATGCGCGAGGCCTGGACTGCTGACGATTCTCAATTCAAGCTGCATAATGTTTGCAGCAAGTCTGTTCCCAGCACGGAATTTTGCGACTTGGCAGGCAATGCCATGGAATGGGTCAATGATTGGTTGGGTACATTCCGCGATACGATCGTCCTGAATTACGTAGGTCCTCCTGATGGTGGTTCGCTAGGTCAACGCGTAGTGAAGGGCGGCAGCTACAGAAATGCCTCGGGTGCCGTGAACTTTTATAGTCGCGGCGATGTCTACGCGGTGACTTCTTCGACTCGTGCCGAATATGTAGGTTTCCGTCTTGCGTATGGCTCGATTCCTGATGCGGTGTGGATGGATGCCGAAGGTAAGGCTGCCTTGAGTAGAGTTATTCTATTGGCGAATTCTTCGACGTTGCATTCGGTCGTAAAGACTTTCAATGCAAAGCTTGCATTCCGCAACGATGTCTCGGGGAATCTTGCTTTTGTCGATTATTCTAGCGGCGCGCAGACGGTTGTCGAAATCGAAGATACGCTGGAAGTATTTCATCCTGATATATCGCCTGATGGAAACCTTGTGGCGTTTTGCACCAAGTTTGAAGGGGTAGAAGGTTCGTCGGAACTTTATGTACGCGATTTGAATAAAGACGGTTCGCATCTCGTTAAGCTAGACTTTGAAAGTGCGGCTATCCCGCGCTGGCGAATTCTCGAAAATGGCGATACGGCGATTGTATTTGTGACATCAGCCGGCAACAATAATGACGAATCCGCTTTCCGTTCTGCATCTACTTGGCAGGTGACTTTTGCAAATGGAAAATTTGGGACACCGCAAAAGCTTTTTGACGGTGCTTATCATGGCGGAATCAGCAAGGACGACCGCCTGGCCGTCACGGGAGCTAGGCGCTTGCGTGCAAAAGTAGCCGATTCAGAATCCCCGTTGTCGCAATCTGCTCGCGACACCATGTGGTACAATGGCGAACAGGCCTGCAACGTATCGCTCTCGCAAGATAAGCGCAAAAAGACTCTGTTCCTGGATTTTGGCAGCGCGACTGGCCGTAATTTTGTCGGGAAAAGGTATGCCACCCATGAGCGGCTTTTGATAGCGGATTCGTTAGGCCGTCTGGTGCAATCGATCGGCGCACCTGCGGGGATGACTTTTGATCATAGCGAATGGGTGAGGGGCTCAAGTCATCTTGCCGTGGCGACTCTTGTCAATGTCAACGGTTCGCACCGAACCATTGTGCTGATAGATTTGACTGATAGCAGTTTTGTGAATCTCGTCGAAAGCGATGAACTGTGGCACCCGAGCCTGTGGGTGAACGAGAATGCTTTTGCAGATGATAATTCCGGTCTCGATTTGGATAGTGCTGCCTTCTATTATGATAATGTTTCGAATCCGTTGCTCTCGCACAAGATGAATATTTTCTGGAGTGCCTCCGATTCCTTGAACGTTGTCGCCTTGGGTTCTTCGCGAATGAGTGTCGGCTTTATTGCAAATGCGATTACTTATGGTAAGGCTTTCAATATGGCTGCGATCCCTTCTGATATGGATGTTTCTTTGTACTTGGCTCGGTATTATGTTTTAGCCCATTGCCCGCAACTAAAGACGATTGTCGTTGGCCTTGATTTTGACTTGTGGAATGAACCAGAAAATACGACATTGACGTTGAATTTCCTTTCGTTCCCGGGGTATTTTTACGATTATACCCATAAATACTGGGTCGGTATCGAAGGTGTGGAAGAAATCAAAAACATTAGCCGAAAAATTGTTGAAGAAAACGAAGTCTTGAGCGGCTTTGCCATGAGTATGGGCTGGGTTCCTGTCGAGGATGGTTTTTCGTGGAATAATACAGGCTTCAACGAAAATTTTGTCATCAATGATTCTACATGGAGCGACAAACCTTTGACTATTAGGCGCGAAATGAGCAATTTGCAAACGCTGATTGAGGATGCCGCTCGAAAAGGGGTTAAGGTTGTCGGGGTTGTCTTCCCGCAAAGCCCGGAATATGCGAATACGGGTTCCTATGGCAGACATGGAATGCGCCGTTCCCATGCCCTTAAACTCATTGAAGATGTTCGCAAATTTGAACAGCGTTACGATAACTTTTATTTGATGGATGAAAATAAGATGGGCAATCATGACTATGCCGATAGTCTAGCATATGATTATGACCACCTGAATGTCTTAGGAGCCGTTCAAATAACGACACGTATCGATTCGGTCTTGAATGCAATTAAGTAATTATTTCTCCACCACGTTTCCGAGAATGTGGTGGATTTTCTTGACGCCGTCAAAAGCCGAAGGACTACTGATGTAGTAGAACATCTGCTCCACGAGTGCGTCGGTGTTGAAGTCGTAAGAGGGTATGCGCAACAGGTAGCTTTCCATGGAATTATCGAAGGCTATATAATTCGGTCCGATATTCGGCATGGGAATTTCCATGTTGTTTTCTTCAACCATTTCCATAAAGATCCCGGCGACTTCGTCATTCACGCAAATCCATGGCATATTGTTGCCGTTTGCGGCCTGGAAGGCGAGAGCGCGTTCGGCAAGCGTCTTGAGTTTTTCTTTTTCAAGCGTGCGCGCCATAATTTCCACAGAAAGCTTTTCGACTTTCTTTCGGGCAATCTGCTTGTAATCCCACGGGCTTGCAAATTCGGCATCTACATAAGAATGTACCACCAGGCCGGATTCTTCGAGGCCGGTCAAGCGATCTTTGGACCAGGAACTGTTGTGGTACGGCGAAAAATAGCCTACTTCCGTGACGCCGAGGCCAAGCAGGTAGCGGCCTATTTCTTTACCGGGTTGCTTACCGAAGGTGGAATTGAAGAATACCCAGTTGTCCTTGCGCATAAAGCTGCGCGGCACCGCATCGATAGGGTGTTCCCACCACACGGCTACGGGAAATTTCGCGTCGGCGAAGAACGTCAGGAGCGGTCTGAAGTTTTGCACAAGGAGCGTTGAAAGAATCGCTCCCACGGCATTCGGGTGTTCCGATAGCTTGCAGGGTTTTCCGCTTCGGTCAATCAGCTTGCCCGTAGCATCGTTGATGCCGAAAAGGGTCAGTTTGTAGTGGTTTTTACCGGCGGTCTTGTAAATGAGGCGCAAAAAGTCCAGTTCGCGTTCACTTTCGGCGGTGAATCCGCCCCAGCTGTTGCATCGAGTTACAAAAATGAGTTCGCTAAGCGGTGCATCCTCGCGTTTTTGCTGCTTGCGGTAAAAAAGATACTGGCGCCCTTCTTTTTTCAGGATTCCGCGGGCTACCTTTTCCTCTAAGAACTTGCGGAGCGTGCCCTGCGAAACGTTGTAGCGGGCTGAAAGTTCCTTCGAAAGCGGGAGCGGTTGTGAAGGCTTAATAAATCCTTGCGCAAAGTCGCGTTCGAATGCCTTGGACAGCTTTTCCGAAACAGTCTCGTGCACGTACGGAACCATGTTCTTCAGCGGGGTATTTCCCCAAAAACAGCCTTTTCCCTGAATTTTGCAAATTTTTCCGGCGGATTCCAATTCAGAAAGCGCCGCCTGAACAGTGCCAGACGATGCTCCGAAACTCTTGATCATCGAACGAACCGACGGCAATCTGTCGCCATCGTTCAAGTTCATATCGAGCAAAGCCTTGATAATCCGCTGTTTCATGTTGGGTAATATAACAACAAAAAGACCCGCACAGGGGAGGTTCCTATGCGGGCCGGGGTTGTTTGGGGTTGGATGAATTAGAAGTTAAAATCTACCTGGTAATGTGCCTTGGTGGCTTCATTCACGCGGGCGCCCTTGGCGTTGACGGTGCCGCGGACTTCCTTGGCCTGCAGCTGCTTGGCGTGGGTCGGAAGGATACCAGTCGGGTTGCTAGAGGAGCTGAACGGGTTGAACTGTTCGCTGCTGCTAGACGGAGTTTCGCTAGACGACGATGCAACGCTAGATGAACTGGGGGTAACGCTGCTGCTTGAAACCGGAGCTTGTTCGTCGTCTCGCGGGACCTGGCCGTTGAAGCTTTCCTGACCCTTGCGAGTGAGGGCGAGAATCAACATGCCATCCCTAGAATAAATGTTCTTGTCTGTGAGGTCGACACGGTTACCGTCGAAGGTCCAGTCGCCCTTACCCCAGCGGCTTGCGTCGAATGTATCGAAGTTGTCGGTCCAGTCGAGAGTGAAGTCGCTGCCGCCTTCGCCCTGGCCCGGAGTATACTTGTAAACCTTGACCCAGTTGATGAACTGGAAGAGCGGAAGTTTGGATTGGTCGAAATTGCCGACCCATTCGGCACTTTCTGAAGACCAGAGGTTAAAGCGGAGGCCCTGCGTTCCCTTGAGGTCGCTTACCTGGCCGCCTTCGGTCTTACGGACTTCATGACCGTCTACAGTCCAACGAACGTAGTTGGGGGTCCATTCGAGGCCGTAGGTGTGGAAAGCCTGGTCGGTAGCCGGGTTCACTGAATGGTGCTTTTCGCTGGTTTTTTGTGCGCCTGCCTTACCGGTAATGATGTTAGACTGGAAACTGCCTGGGTTTTTGCCTAGAACTTCGATATCGACTTCGACCCAAGGACGTCCATCGGCGATTTCAGAGCCGTTCTGGTAAAGGAACATGGAGCTGACCGTTCCAGAAGCTGCGGCCATCTTCATACGGGCTTCGAATTTACCGTACTGGACTTCCTTCAAGGTATAGAGTTCTGCGCCGGAAAAATCTTTTGCCATAGTTGCTACTGCCGCGATTGCGAGTACGGAAAGAGTCGTTTTAAGATGCATCATGCCTCCAATTAACACATCCTTATCACCAATAATGAATTTATAAAGAAAATGCAGACGTTACAACGCCTGCAGATGTCAAAATGAAATAAGTGTATCAATAGAATTATTAAAAACTAAAACTACAAATCCAGCGACTCTTGTGCGCTGGCTTCGGCAAGAGCTTTCGGGATAGCTTTGTGAAGCATCTCGTAGGCGGTGCGCGTGGCGGTACGGCCACGCGGCGTTCGCGCGAGGAGCCCCTTGCGAATCAAGTACGGCTCATAGACTTCTTCGAGGGTGTCCGGCTCCTCGCCGAGCGCTGCCCCGATGGTGCCCAGCCCCACGGGGCCACCGCCGAATTTGTCGATAATCATCGAAAGAATTTTTCTGTCCATGTGATCGAGGCCTTCGCCGTCGATACCGAGCATTTCAAGAGTCTTGCTTGCCGACATCAAGTCGATAATGCCTGTACCGCGGACTTGCGCCACATCTCGGCAACGCCTTAATACGCGGTTTGCAATTCGAGGCGTTCCACGGCAGCGGCCGCTCAAAAGCTTTGCGGCATCTTCTTCGAGCCCCACGTTCAAAATCTTCGCGCTACGCATCAAGATGCTCTTGATGTCATCTTCGTCGTAAAGTTCCAGCCGGTACTGCAAACCGAATCGGTCGCGCAGCGGACTTGTCAAAAGTCCACTGCGGGTTGTCGCTCCCACCAGCGTAAAATGCTTGAGCGGCAAGTTCACGCTGCGAGCCGCCGGCCCAGAATCCAGCATAATGTCGAGCCTAAAGTCTTCCATAGCGGGGTAGAGGTATTCTTCCACCACGCGATTCAGACGGTGAATTTCGTCGATAAACAAGATGTCGTTTTCTTGCAGACTCGTCAAGAGTCCGGCCAAGTCGCTCGCCTTTTCGAGCACTGGACCGCTCGTAATATGGATATTCACACCCATTTCTTTAGCGATAATTCCGGCCAATGTCGTCTTGCCAAGTCCCGGAGGACCGCAAAAAAGGCAATGGTCCAGCGAATCGCCGCGGTGCTTGGCGGCTTCAATCGCGATCGAAAGGCTTTCTTTAATGTTCTTCTGTCCGGTAAATTCTTCAAGAGAAGGCGGTCTCAGGGAACGCTCTACATCGCTTTCGTCGCCGGCACGCCGTTCAGGAGAAATTATGCGTTGATCATCCATTGTCTGATTGTCATGCCCGGCGCCTGTCCTCGCTTGACGGGGATGACCGGGCATCTCCTTTTCTTAAAGATACTTGAGAGCCTCGGGAATAATCGTTGCTGCATCTGCAGAATCTCCCAAGATTTCTGCCGCCTTCATTACGGCTTTTTCTGCCGCCGGATCCTTGACGCCCAGCGTATGCAGGGCCAAAACCGCTTCCATTTTCGGGCCGGTAAGTGCGCCCATGCCCGTAATGCCTGATCCCTCTACATCGCCCAGGGCCTGCATCATGGCACCCGCCTTGTCCTTAAGCGAAAGAACCATCTGTTCGCAGGTCTTTTTGCCAAGGCCCTTGATTTTACCGAGGGCGCTCTTGTTGTCGCTGGCGATCATGTTCAAGAGGTCAGCGGGGGAGCTTCCGCTCAAAATGCGCTGGGCAAGCTTCGGACCTACGCCGTTCACCTCGAGTAGCATGATAAAGGTGTCTTTCTCGGTCTTGTCGGCAAAACCGAACAGCGTCATGGAATCTTCGCGCACCACCAGGTTCGTGTAGAGCGTAACCTCACTTTCCACCTCAGGCAATTTGCCTGCTGTGTAGGCCGAAATATTCACGCCGTAACCTACGCCGTTCACGTCCACAACCACAAAAGTGGGGGATTTTTCAATCAAAATACCGCGAATTCGTTCAATCATGCCTGTACCGTAGCAATAAACATCTGTTCACTGCACAAATATATACTAATTTGTAGACTCTGTCAAGTCAAATCGTATTTTTTTACAAGGTACTCTTGGCAATCGATTGTAGGGCGTCAGCCATGCATTCGGCGAGGAGTTTCGAAATAGCTTCTGCTGTTACTCTTGGTTCGCGACTGTCGGTGGAGCGATTCTTGTCGCATTTGCCTTCCCAAAGCATTGTATTTGATTTTACGTTCTTGAAGGTAAAGCCAAGTGCCAAGTGTGCAGATTGAGAGCTACTTTCATCTACTTCTTCAATGGCATTGACATGGCCCGAAAGTTCGTATTCCGGCATGACACCGTTGCCAGAAACGACGGATTGGAACATTCCGCTCTTTTCGACATACTCCGAGACGACTCGGGTAATCATGTGTTCGGGGCGGCTAGCCCATAAGTCCAGATCGTAGAACATGAAGTCGTAGGCCGATTCACGGTAAACGATGTTTGTGCGTTGGTAGGCTTGGTCAATGGTGAACTTGCGTACCTGTAAGCTTTTGCCGGCAAAGGCTTCCGAAGAGGGGTGGTTGATGTTTTCGACAGCAATCGTATAATAACGAGTCGGCTCGCTGGAACCACCGCCCAGACAGGCGGTTAAAGAAAGTGCGATTGCCGATAAGAGAATGTATTTCTTGAACATTTATCACTTCCTTCTAGACTTGTTTTCGGCGTGAATTAGTGCCGACGGGTTATTCTTGATTTTCTGCGAGAATTCTTCGAGGTTTTCAAGTACGGCGTTGAGTTCTACCACGGCGTCGCCGACCTGATCTTGGTTCTTGTATACCATCTGGTCTAAGCGCTTGGAAAGCTGATTGATCGACTCCAGAGTCTGCGTGATATTTTCGTTCATGCTCTTGGTGTCAATTGCGGCAATCTTTTCCTTGACTAGGTCCATGTTTTCGCTGGTCTTAGCCGCAATTTTAGCTTCTTCGATTTCGGCAAGAACGTTTTTCATTGAGGCAGCCGCATTCGAAATGTTGTTGATGGGCTTGTTCAGGTTCTGAGTCATGTTATTCAGGTTCCTGGAAGCTCCTTCAAAATTCTTGATGGCGCTGCTAATGTTTTCTGCGTTTTCCGACGAGAAAATCTTGTTGATGTTCGTCAAAAGCGAATCGATATGGCTAATAATGTCGGTGGCTTTATTCGCCATTTCATCGAAGGCCGTTTTTTCGGCGGGAACGAATCCGCCTTCGGCAACGTCGGGCTCGTCAAAGCGTCCGCCCGAAAGCACAATCTGTTTTTCGCCGGTGAGCGAAATACCGTGTGTCATGCCCGCGCGAGTACCTATCTTGATCGGCGTACCCTTGTTCACGCGGAAGCGGACAACAACCTGGCTCAAGTTTGACGAATCGATTTCAATTCCGGTCACGTTACCGACATCGATACCGTTCAGTTTAACCTGGGCGTCCGTGTATAGGCCAATGACCGATTCACTGAATACGGTGTAATAGTTGTCGAATTCCTTGTTCAAAAAGCGCGAAAGCACATAACCCAAGAAAACGCAAATCATGATCCCGCAAAGGAGCATGAATGCACCAATCTTGATTCGTTCGGAGCGTGTGGTTTCCATAGTTACTCCAAATTAATCGATAAAGTTAAAATGGTAATATTCATGGTTGTCTTCTTCCTTGGGACATTGCCTGTTGAAGAAATGCTTGAGAATCGGGTCTTCGCTTTCAAGCCCTTGCTGCAAGGTGCCGTCCATGAGTACGTAGCCGTCTTTCAAGTAAATAAAACGGTCGCAGACGATCTTGATGCTTTCGAGTTCGTGGCTCACAATAACCATCGAGACTCCGAGCGTGTCGCGGAGCTCCAGCAGCAGTTCGTCGAGGGAACGGGCGGTTACCGGGTCAAGGCCTGTCGAGGGTTCGTCGCAAAAGAGCAGTTCCGGTTTCAGGGCGATGGCGCGGGCAAGGGCTGCGCGGCGCTTCATGCCGCCCGAAAGTTCGGAGGGGTACTTGTGGAATGCATGCAGCAGGTGCACTTTTTCAAGGCGGTCGGCCACAATCGCTTCCATTTGCTTCTTGGGCATGTAGGGCATGCTGCGAATCAGCGGAAGCATGGCGTTTTCGGCCACGGTCAAATCTGAAAGGAGTGCGCCGTTCTGGAATAGTACTCCCGTACGCAGGCGAGTCTCGAAATCGAGGCCTTCCTTGGCTCCGAACTGTTTTCCGAAAAAGGTTATCGTTCCGCTTTCGGACTTGTAGAGCTTGAGGATGTTGTTCATCAGTGTCGACTTGCCGCATCCGGAACTTCCGAGAATCATGCGGATTTCGCCCTTCTTGACATCGAACGAAATGTCGTTCAACACGGTCTTTCCGTCGTAGCCGGCTTTCAGGTGATCTACCTTGAGTGTAATGTCTTCCATGTTTACCTCTAGTAGAATATAAAGCTGAACGCGCAGTCCGCGACAATGATGGCAGAAATCGAAACCACGACGCTTGAGGTTGTTGCGAGGCCTACCGCCTCGGCACCGCCCTCGGCATTTAAACCCTTGTTGCAAGAAATCAGCGTTACAAGCCAACCGAACACGATGGATTTGACTGTGCTCTTCAAGAATAGAATCGGCGGAATCCCGTCGCGGATAGACTGGAAGTAGTTCGCAAACGAAATATCGAAGAAAAAGTATCCAATCAGGAAACCGGCAAGGCAGCCCGCAATGCCAGCGCAGAAGGCAAGAATCGGGGTGCAAATGGTCATCGCGATAAAGCGGGGGACCACCAGGTACTGCACCGGCGAAATTGCCATGGTTTTAATTGCCTTGATTTCTTCGCAGACGCTCATGTTCGCGATTTCAGCGGCAATGGAGCTGCCAGAACGCCCCGCCAAGATGATGGTCGTAAGTAGCGGACTGATTTCGGCAAAAATCAGGTAGCCAAGCCCTGAGGCAAGGTAAGAACCGCCGCCCACGGCCTTGAGCATAAACGAACTCTGGAGCGCCATGATAAAGCAGATGAGAGCGACCATCAGAAAGCAGATGCCGGTTGCTTCGGTACCGAGCATAAAGACCTGCTTGGCAGTACCGCCGAACTTACTGCGCCCCTTGTCGAAGGGACCGCAAATCATCCAGTAGATGCTCATGTTCAAGAGAATGAACACCTCAGCGACTTCCTTGGCGATGACGGCGGTCTTTGCACCGATGGCTTCGAGGAAATTGCTGTAGCCGGTCTTGACTTTTTCTGGGATTCTCTCTTTCTTGAGCGCCCTGAGCTGCGCCTTGATTTCTTCGCTAAAGTGGGCGAGGGTCAGCTTGTGACCGTACTTTTCACTGGTGTCTGCTAAAAGAGCAAAAAAGGCATCGCCGCTGTAATCCATGGACTCAAGGTCCGTCCCGTCTATAGTTAACGGGCCGTTTCGCAAAATCCTAATGCAATTCTTCAGCAGAAATTGGCTGTTTCCGGCTGAAAGATTCTTTGGAAGTGAAACGGTCTGAGCGTACATGCGAACCTCTAAAAGTTGTCGTCGCGGTCAAACATGTGTGTCACAAATTCCACAACCAATTTTTCGTAGGCTTCATCACTAAAGATAGTCTTTTGCATAAGGTCAATGGCTTCCTGCGAAATATTTCCAGTCTTGGCGAGTTCAGCTCCGCCTTGCCAGTAACGCTTGCGCAAAATATTCAGACGTCGCTCGCCCCCACGGTGGTGGAGGGCTCGCATCTGCGGGCATGCAATGAGTTGGTACCCTTTATGACCAAGAATGATGTCGAACTGCTTTCTAATCGGTTCGTAGACAACATCTAGGTCGCACCAGGCGCAGCTGGAAAGCAGAATGATTTTCTGCCCTTCTTTCTGGAACTGTAGACCATGAAGGTTCGAATTGGAGGCGTTCAAGCCTTCTTTCAACTTTTGACCCATATACGGGTGGACCATGCCTACAATGCGGTCCATGAGAACCTTCATCTGTCCAGGAATGCTGAACAGGAATAGCGGAAAACTCCAAATGACGATATCGGCATTCGTCAATTTTTCACGAATGGCGGGAACGTCATCATCCTTGATAAAACAACTGCCATCGGGGCGCCCCCAGCAACTGAGGCAACCTCGACAAGGCTTGATGTTCATTTTATCGATAAAGATATATTCCGTTTCAAAGGTTCCGTTTTCTTCGAGACCTTGGACAAAAGCTTTCGTCGGAATCAACGTACCGCTTTTTTCATTCTTGGGGCTAGCCACCATTACAAGAATTTTTTTCGTATCAGCCATTGTCAAATTTCCAAGAAAGCTTTTAAATCGTCCATTTGTTTTTTGGCCATTTCGACACCATGCTCATAAGATTCGTTCATCTTGTCCATATTGGTGTCAAATTGGTCGCACAAGTCGATAATCGGGCGAATTAAGAACAATTTGCCTTCTTTTTCGAGTTGTTCAATTTTCGCAAACATTTTGTCATAGCGCTTCAGGCGGACCATGAGAGCACGGAACAGGTCCGGGTACTTGCGCTTGTACATGGGGTTCAGAATCGCACGGTACTTGCGGAAGTCCGTCACCGCTTCGCCCGGATAATGGGTCGAAATGGCTACCACCTTGTCGCAGCCCTTTTCAAACGCACGCTCGAACGGTATTGCGGCGGTAATGCATCCATCGGCATAATGCTTGCCGTCGAGTTCTGCCATCGGGAAAATCATAGGCAGGGCGCAGCTAGCGCTAATCAAGTCGAGCAAACGTTTCTTGTCGTTCTTTTCGCTCTTGAATTCGGCTCGTCCCGTTTCGCAACAGGTAAGTCCGATTTCGCATTCAATTTTAGAATTGCGATACGCTTCGAAGTCAAGCGGCATTTCGCCATCGGCAGCCAAGTAGTTCAAAGCGTGGAATTCCTTTTGGATTCCGATGAACTTGCTCGCCCACTTTTTACCTTTCTGCAAGCGCGTCGGGAGCACAATGAAACGCAGGCGACCTTGCTGACGCGTAATGAAGTTCACCGCCGCATGGGCTCCGGCAGACACTCCTGCCACGTAATTAAAATCAATCCCTTCGTCAAGCCAGGTGTCAATCACGCCTGCGCTGAACATGGTCTGACGAGAACCGCCTTCTAACACAAGCCCAGTCTTCATGCCTGAACCTCTTCAGGAGTTTCAGATGCGACCGGGAGCGGAGCCACTTCAGACTTACCCAGCGCCTGCTGCTTGAGCCCCCAGACTTTCTGTCGGAAGTATTCGCTGCGTTCAGCCAAGTGCTTCGAAGAAGGGATTCCCTTCACGCGTTCAATCTTTTCAGGTTCGCCCACAACAATTTGTGTGCGGTGACCGCGCTTGTAAATGCCGTCGATTCCCACCGAAAGCACTGGCGCCCCTGTACTGCGAGCAAGGAACGCAAAACCCGTCTTGAATTCGTTCAACAAGCCGTCATAGCGGCACTTGCCTTCGGGGAAAATAATGACGTTGTTTCCCTTTTCCAGTTCACGTTTGGCAAGCAAGGCCCATTCGGTGTCCATGTTAAAGCGGTCGCAAGGAATCACGCACTTCACGCGGGTCAGCGCCCAGCTAAAATGCGGGTCTTCAATCTGGTCTTTAGCCACCACGATGCTTTTGTGATGGAAAAAGATAGCGAGCATCATGAGGGGGTCCCACATACTCGTATGGTTCGCAATAATCACCGACGGTGTCTTCAGGCGCGGAGACTTTACCGTGTTACCGACAAAAGTCACCTTCGGGCGGTACCAAACAAGCAAATAGACTCGCACGGTGTAGATGACAATCACCATAAAGAGCCGCATAAAACTTTCGACAAAAATATTTTTCTTTTTATCGTTCACGATATATAAAATTCAGAGGCAGAGGAGATGTGAAATGTGGAATGTGAGATGTGAAGTTATCATTAGTCATCACACATTACACACTAGCCATTACTTTCCTAAACTTTCCTTCGGGATGCTCGTAAAGGTCAAGGCGCCCTTGGCATGAACGTTGCCGTTCACTTTCACGATGCAGTCAAAACCGACCAGCACGCCACCTTCTTTTGTCTTCTTCACGGAAATTTCAAGCTGGTCGCCCGGAATCACCGGTTTCACGAACTTGAATCCGTCAATCTTCAAAAGCACATAAAGATTCTTTTCCAAATCTTCGGCAGGCTTTTCGATCACGAGCGAGCAAAGCTGAGCGCAGCTTTCCACAATGAGCACGCCCGGCATAATCGGAGTTCCAGGAAAATGTCCCGTAAAGTAAGGCTCATTCACGCTCACGTTCTTGATGCCCACGGCAGACTCGTTCGGCGTAAGTTCCGTGACACGTTCGATCATCTGGAACGGCGGACGCTGAGCAATCTTTTCGCTGATTTCGTAAATGTTCATCATAGAGAAAGACCTCCGTCAAGCACAAACACCTGGCCGGTCACGTAGGCGAACTGGTCAGAAGCGAGCGCAGATACAATATTTGCGACTTCGTCGGCAGAGCCAAAGCGCTTCAGAGGAATCTTTTCGAGATAGCCCTTACGGGTTTCTTCGGGAATCGCTTCGATCATTTCGGTAGCGATAAAGCCCGGAGCCACGGCATTCACGCGGATACCGAAACCGCCGAGTTCCTTGGCAAGCGTCTGCGTCAGGGAATTCACGGCGCCCTTCGTGGCGCTGTAAACAGCCTGGCCAGCGAGAGCAAACTTCGAAGACACGGAGCTCATGTTAATGATCACGCCGGACTTCTGCTTGTACATTTTCACGGCCACCTGCTGTGCGCAGTAGAAATAGCCCTTCACGTTCAGGTCGAAGCACTTGTCCAAGGTTTCCGGATTCATCATCATCAAGTATTCGTCGCGCACGATGCCTGCGTTGTTCACGAGCACGTCAATGCGACCGTAAGCCTTGAAGACTTCGCGAACCATGACTTTCACCTGAGAAAGGTCGGCGACATTCGCCTTGTAAATCATGCCGTCGCCACCTTCGGCCTTAATCTGGTCCAAAGTCTGCTGGGCAGCCTCGTCGGAACTGGAGTAGTTCACCACGACAGTATAGCCATCGCGAGCAAGGCGCAAGGCACAAGCCTTGCCGATTCCCTTAGATGCACCTGTTACCAAAGCTACTTTCATATTCAAGCTCCTTCTACCTAAACACTATTTTCCGAACACGACTGCGCTGTAAGAACCGCCCGTCGCATAAGAGATAACCAAAATTTTCTTGAGATTTGCCGATTCAGCCGTCTTTGCCGAGACAGAACCGTCTGCCGCCACAAAGTAGGCGTTGTCGTTTGCCATTTCACCGCTCAAAAGGAGAGCGGCTTCGGCAGCGGCAAGGGCTGCAGACCCCGCACGGCCTTCACCGGTGCGTTCCTTGACTTCGAAGAGCGGCATCGCGGCAAGCTTTTCGCCAAACACGCGCTTAAGGGCTCCCTTTTCAATGTCGTCAATCTTCTTGTAGCCGTTGGCAAAACCGCAGACCGCATCCACGTCGGCTGCCGTAATGTCGGCATCGGCCAGGGCATCGGCAATGGCCTTGTCCAAAGCTTCGTCAGAACCCGAGAGCTTACCGAACTTCACGTTCTTGCGGCCATGGCCAAATCCGAGAGCGTAGCAGTAAACCTTGGCACCGCGGGCCTTGGCGTATTCTTCCTCTTCGAGCAGAATCGACACGGAACCGTCACCTACCACAAAGCCTTCGGCATTTGCGTAAGGAGCGACTACATCGTTTGCGGCCACGCCAAGCTTCTGGGCAAATTCCGTAATAATCGGCAGGTTTTCGTCGGTACCGGTAGCCATCATGGCCTGTTCCTGACCGTCGTGAATTACGTTCATGGAGTAGCCGATGCTATCGAGGCCCGAAAGCGGGCCGGTGGTAATGGTTACCCCGTAACCCTTGATGCCCGAACAAATAGAGAGGTAACCGCCAGCCGCATTGTAAACGGTGTGCGGGAACTTGAAGGCGGAACCGCCGGCATTACCGAGTTCAGCAATCAGTTCTTCAAAATCGTAAGTGGCGCCAAGACCGCCTTCGCTGGTTCCCACGATGATGCCGATATCCATAGCATTTTGGTCGGAAACCACGAAGTTTGCATCTTGCAGCGCACGCATGCCCGAAACAGTCTGGAGCTGACCTAGGTTATCGAGTTTGCGGTAGAACGCCATCTTGATGCCAAGTTCCTTATAGTCATCCAAGGCAATCGTAGAACGCACCGAGGCGGACTCGGGCTTCTTGCCGGCCTTTACGGCTTCAACGTAAGCGGTCTTGCTGTTGCCGAGCGGCGATACAATTCCAAGACCCGTCACGGCAATCTTCTTGCTTGCAGCACTCTGGGCAGACACGTTACCCGCTTCCTTCGAGAAGACAATCGCCGCATTGGTACCGCCAAAGGCAACATTGTTGCTGAGTACGCACTTCAAGTCCTTGTGGCGGGCCTTGTTCTGCACAAAGTCCATGTCGCCGACCTTTTCCTTGAGGGCGGCGGACTGTTCTTCGCTATACGGGAAGGTCGGAAGCACTGTATCGGTGGTCAGGGCCTTGATGCTGAAAACAGCTTCGATCGCACCGGCAGCACCCAGGCAGTGGCCTGTAAGCACCTTGGTGGAGCTCACGGAAACCGTCGGGTTCTCTTCGCCAAAGTAGGCCTTGAAGGCCGTCATTTCGGCGTTATCGTTCTTGCCCGTACCCGTACCGTGGGCATTGATATAGCCGATGTCGGTCTTTGCAATGCCGGAATTCTTGACGGAGCGGTTGATGGCTTCTTTAAGGCAAAGGCCATCTTCACGCGGGGCGGTAATATGGTTCGCATCGCTTGTAACGCCAGAGCCGAGCACTTCGCAGTACTGCTTGGCAGCACGCTTTTGCGCATGCTCGTAAGATTCCACAATCACAATGCCAGCACCTTCGCCAAGCGTAATTCCATTGCAACGATTAAACGGAGAGCATCCGTTTTCATCAAGAGCATGCAATGAAAGGAATCCGGAATAAGGCACTGAGGCAAAAGAATCGGCACCGCCCGCAATGACAATATCTGCCTTGCCGGCGCGAATCAAGTCGCAAGCGACTGCAATCGAAATCGTACCCGCGGCACAAGCATTCGCCACATTCGTGACAATGCCCCCAGCACCACAAGTTTCAGCCACCTGAGACGCAATAGATGCAATCGGCATCTTGGCGATTTCAGAAGCGTTGCGACCATGTTGATGATACTGTTCAATCGACAGAACGCCGCCCACGCAACTTCCGATAACCACGCTCACACGCTGGTCGTCGTTAAAGTTCTTGAGGCCTGCATCGGCCAAGGCTTCGTTTGCAGCCTTGATGCAAAGTTTCGAGACGCGGTCCTTTTCTTCGGGAGCGTCAATTTCATCGAGGGTATCGCACTTGACTTCGGCAGCCAAGTCCGCATAGCAGTTTACTGTATCAACAGAAGTGGTCTTATGAATACCGGAAACCGATTCCAGGGCATTCTTCCAAGTTTCTTCGACATTGTTACCGACGGCACAAATGACGCCTAAACCTGTAACTACACAACGCTTGTCATTAGGGGTCATAATTCTTCCAAAGATAGATGCATCCTATTGCCGAGCTCCAGGATGCTAGAAAAACAAAAAAAGAGCCGAGAACGTATCCCCGGCTAAATTATTTAGGCCTTGTGAGCTTCGATATAAGCAGCGATTGTATCGATGCTCTGGAAGTTTTCCTTGGCAACGCCCGTCATGGAAACACCGAAATTGGAATCCACAAAGGAAATAATTTCAAGGGAATCCACAGAATCGAGGCCAATTTCTTCACCGAAAAGCGGGGTATCGAACTGGAGCACGTCGCCATCGACGCCGAGATCAGACATAAAGAAGGCCTTGAGTTTTTCTTTCATTTCATTCATATTATACCTCGTAACTTTTTTGAGACAAAGATAGAAAAAAATAATAAATGCATTGTCAATTTTACTACAAAAGCGACATATAGACTTAAATTAAGGACGAAATGCACATATCCAGTCAATTTCTTGGCGATTTTGTGCTAAAAAGCTTGACGAACGTAAAAAGAGAGACCTAAATGGTCAAAATCGACCCAAGAAAAGTCCGCTCTTGCGAATAAGTTTTCTTTCAGGTTAAGTCCGAGTAAAGCGCCTACGCCAACGGACCGGTGCCAGTCGTTACGCGCAAGTTCACTAAAGTAACGGCCTGATTTTCCGCCTTCAAAAAACACATGGCTACCTAGGCGCCACCAAATAAATTGACGGACTTCTGCCTGCATGATTACCGCCTGATTGTCTCCAAAATACAGACTTTCTACGCCGCGGAAACGGCTGATTCCGTCAGGACCTGCCAGCATATCAAAAGGAACATCGCCGTCTGCGCGCATCCACAAAAAGCCGACTGCCGTCGTAGTCGATTTAGACAAACTCGAGTAGCCACGCAAGTCGAGGGTTTCTACATTGAAGGTATAGTCGCCCAGGTGATTGTTGTAGAACATTTGTTGCCATTGCACCAGGTAGCCGTGGCGAGTCCAGTTGGTGTTGTCACGGGTATCTAAGCCAAGCAGGTAGCCTAGTCCGTTACGCCAGCCCGAATGTGAATGGGGGAGAGGTTTAGAATCGCTTTCGTGGAATGAAATGTCGGTGTGTTCTATATGCAACTCTAAGCCGTATTTGAATTCTTTGGGAATGCCGATTCTAGATTCTATCCGAGTTCCGCCATGGAACTTTTTGCGGTCAAAGAGTGTGTATTCGTCAATATCGGGGTCATTTCCTCGTCCGAAGTAGCTTGCAATCCAATCTTGGTATTTGAGAATGGACCATACCGTAATTTGATCGTGAAAAAAGTAAAAATAGGGTTCCAATGCCACTTGCAGCTGGTTTCTGGTAGAACCGTAGGTGGTAATCCCGATTTCAGGAACTTTGCCACCTTCAGTTTCGGGCTTAAGAAAAAAGAGTCCCATGAAACCGTACTGAAATTCGGTTTCTTCGGTATACCCGAGTATAGGTACGACCGAATAACGCTGAAAAGAGTCTTCTGCAAAAAGGGGAATGATAAGTAAGAGGGCGACAAGAGCACCGAGTTTCATTTTTAAAATATAAATAATTTCTATACAAATTTTGCTGTTTTGAACAACCCTTGGCCAAGAGTCTCTTTTCTTTGAGAATATTTAGTTTACATAATCCGCATTATCGGCAATAAAGATGTTGAAAATTCAGGGGAGGCTTGTTTTACAATGTCGCGACGTACAGCCGACTTCCACATGGCGCAAAATAGACTTCCACGTAGGAATTGTCGGACCAGTTGGGCTATGGACTGGCCGAATCCAGTCGACTTCGTCACAACTGTCGTACTCGTTCTCGTAGGTTCTCCGATATCGTAAGACGGCGCGTACGGTGCCATAATTGCCGGAATCCGGCAAATTTCGGCATATATCGCACTGGATGACCGTCCATAACATTAATGACGATATTAGTTCGAACTGTTGCTGACTCTGGCCGGATCATCGGTCTGCACCAGGTCTGAATAGGTGGAACTTTGGACAACTCCAATATGGAAGTACACCGTGCTATAGGACATGGAGTAAGTCCGATATCGCAAATTTCGGAGGTTCAAGAATGCCCAAATTGATACAAAAACGCCAATTCATTTTGCGGATTTCGGCAAATAATGCGGATTTCGGCATACATCAATGTTTTTCGGAATCATTTTTCGGGATTTGGAGGCGCCAAATTGCAGAAGAGTAATCCCAAAACCAGATGCACAAAACGTAATCTAAGCAAGTCTACCGACGTCTGTAGGTGCTACAATGACTTGCAATCCGCATACGCGGAGATATTGCAAGCTAGCGATGATGTGGAATCGTTCACATGTAATTTGCCTCTGCGGGGACTTGAAATAGGCGATTACACATCAGACTTCTATATACGGAGGACAAGCGGTTCATTTGCAGTCCGCGAATGTGTAAGTCGTAAGCATCTTATTAAACCAATGACTGTGCGGATTTTGGATGCCTCTAGGGACTACTGGTATAGGCGCGGAGTGACTGACTGGGGAGTTGTAACAAATAAGGAGACTAACCATGTTCAAGGATAAAGTGCTTTTAAAGCATAATGGGTGTATATATCGTGTCCTCTCCTCTTCTGGTGACGGGATGATACTTGTCATCAACTGTACCAATATCGGCGCACCCAGGTTCATGCGCGAAGACGAACTTGCCGGAGCAGTCGTCGTCAGCGAGTCAGAAATGCAATCGGCCAATAACCGACACATTCCGGAGCAATTAAACGCACGACAAGAACAAGCATGCAATCATCGATTCGCTCGCATCGCCCTAGCACTAATGTACTTGACTGACGAACGTAAACGGTTCTCCGTATTAGCAGAGTCAGCGGAATCGTTACACTTGAGTCGACGTCGATTGAAAGACGATCTTAATCTTTATCTGGTCTACCAGACCAAAGCTATTTTTGCGCCTCCCCTACGTGTTCGCCCAAATCTCAGCGAGGACCAGCGAAATATGCGATGGGCTATCAATAGATATTACTACACGCGGTTTGGCCGAAGCATACCAGAGACATACGTAATGATGCTCAAGGAACGATATTGTGATACTACTGGTAGCCTCCTACCCCATCATCCTTCTATTCACCAATTTCGATACTACTTTCGTAAAACCCGCAAATTACAGACGGAGTTTATTACAAGGGATGGTATCAAGGCATATCAGATGAACCGCCGTCCACTTCTTGGCGCTGGGGTGCAACAGCTCTCTGCAACCATCGGAGTCGCGATGATTGACTCGTCTGTATGCGATATATACTTATGCGATGCTGCCAAGCGTGTCGTGGGTCGCCCCTTGCTGACCGTATGCGTGGATGCGTTTAGTTCTATGTGTACCGCCTACAGTCTCACGTGGGAAGGCGGCATGTATTCTGTCCGAAACATGCTCTTGAATGCCGTAACCGATAAGGTTAATTGGTGCCATCAATTTGGAATCCTTATAGACTCTCATGACTGGGATTGTAATACGCTTATGGCTACATATATTACCGATAAGGGTTCCGAATTTGCAAGCGCGAATTTTGAACAGCTCAGTGAATTAGGCGTTACGGTCGTCAATTTGCCAGCTTTCAGGCCAGAGCTTAAAGGCCCCGTGGAGAAGTTGTTTAGCCTTATTCAAGAGGCCTTCAAACCATATCTTAAGGGACATGGTGTTATTGAGACAGATTTTCGACGTCGTGGTGGGCATGATTATCGCCTAGATGCGACACTGACGCTTGAGGAGTTTGAAAAAGTCGTTATTCGCACTATACTTCACTATAATACACAACGTGTACTGGCTAATTTCCCGTATACTCGCGAAATGTTGGCTAAAAGAGTTCCGCCACATGCCGCAAGCGTTTGGAACTATGCCAAGTCGTTAAGCGCTGACGGATTGGTTAAGGTTGACAAGAAACGTCTAATGCTCATCCTGTTGCCGCGAACCAAAGGTAAATTTAGCCGTAAGGGTTTGCTAGTAAATGGGCTCCGCTACCATCACGATGGTTATGTCGAGCATTACCTTCGTGGCGACGATGCGATTGTTGCGTATAATCCAGATAACACGTCATCGGTATACCTAGTGACTGATGACTACTGCGAGTTTTCGCTGATTGAAGATCGGTTTGCAGATATGAGTTTCGACGAGAAGGACCGCTTTGTTAAGGACATCCGATGCTTTGTGGGTGGATTCCGAACCAAAGCGTTACAAGGTAAGATTGACCTAGCTAATCATATTGAGACTATTGTTGCTAATGCTGGGCATGGCGCGGCATCAAACATCAAAAATATACGCGAAACGCGCGAGATTGCGCGTATAGACACACATAAGGATTTCGTCAAGGAGGCGTCCAATGGCTGATTTCGCAAGCTATCTTCCTCCCCTACTAACCGGAGCCTGCTTAATTGATGCGCTGACTCGCCTACCAGATTATAGTGCCGATGTTCGATTAATGTCAGCCAGTGACCGATTAATGCGACTGACTGATGTCTACCGAATCTTCGTACCGACGACGATGTGTGTGGAAGTCTACCACAAATTATATACGATGACGCGTATGAGCTTGGAACAAAAAGGTAATCCCGACAGCGTAAGACGGCTTAATGCAACATACCGTTGGATGAACGGTTTAGAGTATCACGGCGTCGTTTCTGGTGCAACCAGTGCTACAGTTATCGGTTGTTCTGGAATTGGAAAATCTTCATGCTTACAATATTCCGTTGAACTGTTGGGTGGCGTCATTGATATACAAGATTCATTCCACAAGATTGTTCCGGTGTTGTTAGTTAGCTGCCCATTCGATTCGAGTTGCAAGGGGCTTCTTTATCAGATTGTTATTGCGATAGATGACGCGCTTGGCACAAATTACTATGAAACGGTCTGTAAAGGTCGTGTGAACAGTCAGCAATTACTTGGAGTTGTTTGCCAAATATGTCACTTGCATGTAGGTACCTTGGTTGTGGACGAAATCCAGAACATAGTCGAACATCGAGCCGGTCGGCAACTGTATATGATGCTCATCCAGCTCATTAATACAACCGGAATAAGTCTTCTGCTTATAGGGACTCCAGAGTGTATTGGATTTTTTCAGCAAGTCCCACAGATGGCACGAAGAACCGTTGGACTCGAATACGGCCCGATGACCTACGGAGACGAATTTTATCGACTCTGTTCGACCATGTACGCTTACCAGTATGTGGGCAAAGAGTCTGCTCTTAACGAGTCCATTTATAACTGGTTATTTACGCATTCCGGTGGATTGCCTTCGTCACTTGTAGCTTTGGTCCATGACGCTCAGCAAGTAGCTATTCTTCGCGGTACAGAATCATTGGGGCTGGACTCGCTGACTATAGCGTATAACGAACGAATGCGAATGCTTCATAGACATACGCTGCCTAGTATACAGCCAAGATTATCACAAACTACTAGGCTAAAGCATGAACATTTGCCTACACCTAAGGAAGCTTCCTTACATGTAGCCGTCACTAGGACGATGGCCGATGTCGTTGCGGAGTATAAACGCTCTGGTGGTGACTTGATAGGCTGTTTACGTTCGTTGTTTAGCGTAGAGGAAATCTGATGCTTGCGTACATGCCGAAGATTTACCCGGATGAACTGATCTCTAGCTGGCTCTCACGATGGGTAGGTCATTGCAGATGTTCTGTAATTACACGATGTCGTACACTTAGTGCTGAATTTGCCATAAAATTTAGTGAAGACATCAAGACTGCATTACGTAGCCAGTATATTGATATTGGTGCGTTCCTATGGCGACATACAATGATTCCCTATTATATTCGATACATGGATGCGTATGCACGTCGTGTTGCATTAAGCCGCTTGGAACATAGTGGCAAGATAGACATAGCTGACTACATGCTGTTAAATCATGCGACGATTCGCCGTATACGTTATTGTCCGAAATGTGCGACAGAAGATCGATTGATGTTCGGAGAGTGCTATTACCATCGTTGTCATCAGTTGCGGGATGTTTCGATTTGCGTTAAGCATGGCTGTATGCTAGCATCAACTTATATAACTCTCGCTAGCGCAACTCTGAATCCTCCAGACTCAACGATTCCGATTGAGGCTGCTATTGATGCGCCATGTAACAAGCGTCTAGTAGATTACAGTAATTATGTCGTGACCGCTTTTAATGATACAGATATAGATGTAAGTGCCGATTATGTTGAATGTTTACACCGATTATCTGCCAGGTATACGCTCTGGAACAGTCGTTTGGTAGATTACGATAGGATTGTTCGGAATCTACACGAGTTCTATGCTGATTGCGGTATCTGTATACCGAATGCACAATTCGTTCAGTATGTGGTTGATGCGACTCGCATAGACACGCGTATAATACTCTTACTGTTATTTATGAAGCAAGCGCGTTGATCCCCTACCCTACCCCTAAATTTTTTGA
This sequence comes from Fibrobacter sp. UWB15, assembly GCF_900177705.1. Classification (NCBI taxonomy): domain Bacteria; kingdom Pseudomonadati; phylum Fibrobacterota; class Fibrobacteria; order Fibrobacterales; family Fibrobacteraceae; genus Fibrobacter; species Fibrobacter sp. UWB15. Next base: position 987,399 of record NZ_FXBA01000001.1, on the reverse strand, counting down.
AAAATGGACGATCTTTGTATGCCTACTTTTTGGGGCGTCTGACTATGGAGAGTCCTCATTCATCGAAAAACGTGTACCCTAACAAAGAATCCTCTTTTTGCAAATTCACACGCGTGAACAGCGATAAAGATACATGGCTCAATACTCCCTTACGCCGATTTCGGCCCAATCAATTCCGACTTCGGCTCTTCTACGCAGACTGGCTCAACTTCGGCGGGACTGCCTCATATACGGATTAGCTCTGAAACGATACGAGGTTTACATGGCAGATCGAATCATATTTGTCCTAAAACATGATGGCAAGACACTTGCCTACCTATATCAGCACTGGGGGCACGGTGATGGCGAATCCATCGAAGCAGAAGTACGCAAAGCCGCTGAGACTTATCATCTCGATTTGACCAAGCAATCAGACGCAATCACGGCAATCCGCTGTGCTGGAGAATGCGTCTATGGTCATTCCCTGTGGAACGGCGCAATCGACAACACCGACGATATCGAATACATCAAGGCTACCCAAGAGGACAGAGACTACCTCTTGCTTCATCGTGACGATATTGTGGCGGACAATCAAGACTCCAACGGCATTACGTTCTATTACGGAGTCAGCGAGGCATATCCCAGCTACATCGAAAGCTGGTGTGAAGATGCATACTGTATGGAAGTCTAATTAAACGAGTCTAATCGAGTGCCCCAAGGGGCACATTTTTTTGTTGTCTATTACAGACGACTGGCACAACGTCGGCGGGACTGCCCATGAATTGGATTGCGGTCTATGACAAGCAACAATCATCAAGAGGTAATAATGAACTACAGCACAATGAAGAAAGCCGACTTAGTCGCTCGCATCCAGCAGCTCGAAGCCCAATCTAACACAGCAATGCAAGTCACCGACTGCAAGATATTCCCCTTCACCGAGGGGCCGTCTATGGGGCACATCAAGGCGCTTGCAAACATTATCCTCGGCGACCAGTTTATGATTCGCGGTTTGCGGGTCATGGACGGCGACAACGGCTTGTTTGTAGGCTACCCAGTAGACCCATTCTTCAAAGGCGAGGATTATCGCAGCGTCTGCAATCCAATAACGCGAGCGATGCGCGAGCACATCGAAGCCGCAGTATTGACAAAGTATCAGCAAGTAATCGCGGAGGCCACCAATGGCTAAGAAGCGTATCCACATCTACAGACCTAGCAAGAAACGAGTCTCTGGATAGTACGATATTTTCTTCCTTCAATTAATCACCCGACGTGGAGGCGTTGGGTGTTTTTTTTGTTGTTCGACGTCGAAACGACTGGCAGAGCGACGGCGGGCTTGCCCTCGCCTTCTATTGCATTCTATGAAATGAATTGACGGAGGCTACAATGCTTAATAATAAATCGTACCAAGAAATCACCGATACCGTAATATCCATGCTGCAAAATGGCGACGGGCTTGCGCCATGGCATGCCCCATGGCTGGGTAATGGCCTTTTGGTTAGTCATGCCACAGGCCGTCCCTATTCCGTAATCAACCAACTTTTGGTCGGCAAATCGTCAGGGGAATTGGCAACGTACCATCAAATCCATGCATGCAATGGTCGTATACGCCGTGGAGCACACGGATATAAGGTCTACTTCTGGACCATGCTTGAAAGGCAAGAAGTCGACGAAAATGGTGAAATAGTCACTAAACAGATTCCGTTCCTTAAGAAATATATCGTGTTCGATATTGCCGACGTAGACGGCATGATGCCAAAATGGTTGACCAAGACTAAAGAAGCAAAACCTATTGCCGATGCCGAAACATTAATAAACAACTACGCAAAGCGAGAAAAAATTTCCATAGTTCACACGTCTTCAACAGAAGCATACTATTCCGTATCCAAGGATTTTATTAATGTTCCTTGCATTGAACGCTTTACAGAGGCAAGTCAATACTACTCGGTTCTCGCCCATGAAGCAACCCACTCTACGGGCCATTTTCATCGATTGAACAGATTTAAGCCTAATGCAAAAATTGCTCCGTTCGGCAGCGAAGATTATAGCCGTGAAGAATTAATTGCCGAACTCGGTAGCACCTTTTTACTGCACAAATTGGGTATCGACAGCACGTATACCGTCAAAGATAGCGCGGCATATATTCAGTCTTGGATACGTGCGCTTCGCAATGATATTTCACTTTTGCCGATTGCAGCTAGCAAGGCTGAACGCGCTGTACAATATATATGCGGTGAAACCATAAAATAAATGAAAACGAGCGGACTGGGTATCGTATTTTATGAACCAACTATTCATCCCAATCCGCTCGTCGTCTTACCAAATGAGAATGCATAATGCATTGGTTGCTAGGATTCCCTAACGAACTATCAGAAGTTTATATGCTGATGAAAAATTTTTTCGTCACCCAGCCCATATCGGTGTACAACTACTAAGTAGACACGCCTACAAAGCACCCCTATTGGTACACTCATCACATATATATTAATATAGAGCATTGTACCATTCAAGTTTTTTCCGTAAGATTCCCACATGTATACACAAACCCTATTGATGTAGACCCGACATCGTCATCATCAAAAATCGTGCACAAAGTAGGTCGTTAAAGTGTACAAGACCGCACTACTATTTTTAGGTCCAAAATGCGGCTTAAATTAGTGCGCTAAACACTGAAAAAGCAAAGCGCACATTCGGATTGCACCACCCATCTTTCACGCACATTCGCTTCGCATGCGTTGACGAATCCGAACAATGGCAAGTCATTCACGGGACTGCCTTACATAAAAAATCATTAATCATCTAACACGGAGACCACCATGGCAACATTTGGTTACGCAAGGGTCAGTTCGACCGACCAAAACCTAGACCGACAAATTGAAGCTCTAAAACCATATATCACCGATCAACGGTATTTGTACTGCGATAAGGCTTCTGGCCGGGATTTCGATAGACGCGCTTGGAGAGCGTTGGTAGGCACGGAATCGTCCTTACCGGCATTACAGCCCGGAGACCGAGTTGTGGTGCTTTCAATCGATAGAATCGGGCGTAATTATTCTGAAATACAGAGCGAGTGGAAGCACATTACTCAGACATTAAAATGCGATATTAAAGTGCTTGACATGCCTTTACTCGACACCTCAATTGGCGGAGATAATTTGGATAACCGCTTCATTGCGGACCTCGTTTTACAGATACTCAGTTACGTCGCCGAGCGCGAGAGGATCAACATAAGATCTAGGCAGCAACAGGGGATAAGACTCGCGTTGGAGCGCGGCGTTCACTTCGGAAAAAAATCGATTCCGAAACCAGAAGGCTGGGATGACGCAATCACTCAAGTCAAATCTGGTACGCTAACAGCGACGGCGGCAATGCGGCAATTAGGGTTAAAAAGAACAACCTTTTACAAATTACTACGGCAAGACCATCAGAATGCGGCCTAAAAATGTCATCCGTTCGTCATGGGGTAATGGAAATTACCCTAGGCTGACGGATGCTTTATTTTTTTCATTATATCCGACATTGGTGTTGCTATTTCGGCGGGAAGAATAATTTCGTACTCATCTTCGGATGGTATGTAAGAGTTGCATTCGGCGTAATATTACTGTTACAAAAGGGATAAAACAGGCCACCAGTGTTATATTGGTGGCTTTCAAGCACTATCATCTCGATAACCAATGTTAGGGGGCAGGATTTAGGGGATAGGGGGTAGGGATTATTCCGAGTCCTTCACACAACGGACGGAGTAGCCCATGTCTTTACTACTGTCATTCAATGTCGCATTATCGTGACGATAGTAGAATAATGACATTTGATATGCCCAGTTATCATTTCTGACTGTAGAGCTCCAAAAGTGCGCATACTCGGATTCCTCACCATAATATCCATTATAGAAATAAGTGGAGATATCCCTTTTGCCCGCAGGAAGCGCTGAAAAAGAATAGGAATCAACCCCATTCCCGTCGAACGTCCAATCCGTAGTAGACTTGAGCATTCTTCCAGCCTTATTGTCAGAAGTATATTCCGTAATGGAGTCATCCACGGCTACAATCAAGTTTTCCCATTCTGACTTGCTGGGTAAATGCCATCCCTTTGGACAGACTCCACGAACAAAGCCTGCACCAAGATCACATTTATGTCCGTATCCGCATTCTTCCAAGGTCTTTCCGACCGCAGCACTCCACAGGTACAAGCGGCCATATTTATCACAATTTTCGAATTTATCTCTATAACAAAAACTGTTCTCTGTCCTATAATTTAAATTCTCCGCCATCCACACTTCCGAATAATTCGTTCCGACAGGGGCAATCGTGGTTGTCTTGTAGTTTCGACCATCGCGTAAGTCGGTCAATATGTTAGCAGACGCGTCGTAGATACTGCCATCGCTGCTGGAAGTTGCAGTTTCAGCCATATCGGAACTTGATGAAGATTTTGGGTCCCCGCTCGATGAAGAACTTTTTGCACTCTTCGGAGTGACAGAAGAACTTGATTTTTCATTGCCGCTAGATTGAGCATCATTGGATGCCTCGCGACTGTCGCTGGACCCGTCAGTCACTTCGGCTGGTTCAGTGACCTTGGCGCTGCTGCTCAGGGCACTTGTTTCGCCGTTATCATCGCCACCCGCCGATGAAGAGTCGTCGCAAGCGGAAAGGGCGAAACCGAGCACCCCCGCAAGGGCACAGACCGTAAACTTTCTAGAGAACGTGTTTTTCATAGGGAAACCTTTTGAGATTTAGTCCGAGTCCTTGAGACAACGGACGGAGAAGCCGCCGTTCTTGTAGTTGGAGGTGAACAGGCGCGCTTGGTCGCTGACAAAGTCCAAGTCCATGTAGTACGCAGCGTCGCGATGGACATCCGTTGAACTCCAGAAGAGCGCTTTGTCGCCATCGTAGGAGAAGGTGCCAAAGGCTAAGATGATGCCAGCAGGCAACGCAGAAAAACCGAAGGTATCTTCGCTAGTGATGACGGTAAAGGTAAATGGATCGGTAAAAGGATGCCATGCAGTCTGGGACTTGAGCTTGGTGCCAGCCGTAGAACCGCCGCCCACCGCAGTGAAAAGGGTGTTCCATTCCGTAGTATCGGGAAGGTGCCAGCCACTGGGGCAGAGCCCCTGGACCTTACCGGACAGGTCGCACCGCTTGCTGAAGCCGCAGTCCAACGGGTTGTCCGCATCATTAGCCAACTTCACCGAATCGATGGCCGCCGCCCAGGTATAAAGACGACCGTACTTGTCGCAGTTGGAAACCTTGTTCTCGTAGCACCAACTTGTGGAATCGGAGGTGTATTTTTCCCCGTAGAACTTCACACCAGTGTAAGCATAATTCAAGTTCTGGGCCATCCATATCTGATCTCCGATTTTAACCGTCTTATAGACTTGTCCATCACGTTCATCGGTAAACTCTCCATAATCGATGTCCGGATTCAAGTAATCCCAAGCGGTTTTGCTAGACCCCTCGACATCGCTCGGGGTGACACTTGAAGAACTAGAGTTGCTGGACTTGGTCGATGTTTCGCCGCCATCACCCCCCGCCGACGAAGAATCGTCGCAGGCGGTCAGGGCGAAACCGAGCACCCCCGCAAGGGCGCAGACCGTGAACTTTTTCGCGAATGTGTTTTTCATGGGGAAACCTTTTGAGATTTAGTCAGAATCCTTGACGCAACGGACGGAGAAGCCTTCGCCTTTTTGGCAGTAGCTCAGGGACGCGGTGCGCCAGTCATAGCGCAGGGTCATAAAGTTGGGGTAATCGACTTTGTATTGTGAGGCACTCCAAAAATAGGCCAGACTGCCGACACCGTAGAAGCCGCCTCCGACGCCCCTGTCACCTGCTGGCAGCGCGGCAAAGCCGACGGCATCAACATTGGTGATGCCGTCTTTAGCTTTCCAAAGCGTTGTAGCCTTGAGCTTAACACCCGTAGTTGACGAGTTGGACCCGCCCACTGCGATGATTAGGACTCCCCATTCATCGTTGGTCGGAATGTGCCAACCGTCGGGGCAAATGCCCTGCACATTGCCCCTGAGCAAGCTGCAATAACTTCCATAGACGCATTCGTCCTCGGACATGCCCACGGCTGTGGACCAAATGTAGAGACGCCCATATGTGGCGCAATTTTCCGTCTTGGGGTCACTTTTGGTCTCTCCGTAGCAGTAACTGCCGCTTGCCGCCTCATAGTTCAAGTTCTCCGCCATCCACCACTGGTCACCAATCTTAACAGTCTTATAAATCTGACCATCTCGTTCGTCATTCAATGTTCCATATTCGCAGCTGTCCTCGGTTTCAGTCTTGCAAGGCGTTGCCAATGCCACAGAACTAGATGATAAAGCCGATACTTTTACGGAACTTGAACTCTTGGAGTCGGAAGAGTCCTTGTTTTCCTTCGTGGAACTGCTGGACTTGACTTCATTGTCTGAAGACACTACAGACGAACTAGACGCTTCGGTTTCATTGGAACTCGCCGACGACGAATCGTCACAGCCCACAAATGCCCCAAGGCAAAGCGCCGCGAGCACGCACCCTACCGCCGCCCCGCCTCTCCAGGATGACACTTTCACAAAGTTCATGGCGAATAAATTTTTCATAGCGAAACCTTTGGGTTATTACTCGGAGTCCTTGATGCAACGAACTGATCGGGCGATATTTTTGAAATCATAAACAGATGTCACTTTATTGCCTGCATGAAAACCAAAACAAGCCGCATAATTGTAGTAATCGTTCCATTCTCCTTCAGAAGATGACCAAAAAACAGTGCTACTTCCAGCATCAGTAAATTCCGCTTTTCTGTTTCTATCTCCTGCAGGTAAAGCGGAAAAACCTTTTTCGTCAGTTCCATCACCATAACCATAGGAATCAGTATTCCAACCAGAACTAGATTTTAATGTTCGTGCCGCCAAATTTTCGCCACCTGCTTCTGTAATGAGAGTACGCCATTCTGTACTGCTTGGTAGATGCCAACCACTTGGACAGATTCCTTGAATAGCTTTTTTATCAAGATTTTCCTGAGTAAGTCTGTCGCATATATGCCCGATACCGCAAATTTGTGGATTACTCTCATCATTTGCTAATGTAGAAGAATCTATAGCTGCAGCCCATGTGTAAAGGCGGCCCGTCACAGCGCAATAATCGGGATTATCATCATAGCAGAAGCTTTTTCCCGATTCATCATCAAAGTTTAGATTCTCCGCCATCCAGACTTGATTTCCTATTTCAATAGTTTTATAGGTTTGATTATCTCGGGAATCTGTCATTGTTCCATAAGTAAGCTTTGGATTCAACCGATCCTTTTTGGGAACATTCCAGCTCCAGCCATCAGCACTATCCATGACACAACGGACAGACATATAAGCACCGCGATCAAGAAGAGAGCTTCCCATACTAGAATCCGAGCTCATAACATGTATATGCCTACCTGTTGAAGTCCAAAAATAAGCACCTGTTCCTACACTTTGATATTTTTTATGATAATTCATGCCACCAGGCAAAATGGAAAAACCAAAAGAATTCTCATTGGTAAGTGGATGGCTATCATTACTGGTATCCCAACCACCGATTGTTTTGAGCTTAATTCCAGACACACTGTAATCAACATAATTCAGCATACTTTCCCATTCATTGTAGCGAGGTAAATGCCAGCTTTCGGGGCAAACTCCTTGAATTGGAAAAGACGCAGCACATTCAACGCCTTCACTACATTGACTAGCTATTCCAGATGCAACTCCAGCACTATCCATAGCAGCAGACCATAAATACAGGCGTCCGAAATATGTACAATTTACAGGATTATTTTCATAGCAAAGGCTCAAAGAATCCAAAGTTTCTGTCGGCTCTTTATATGCGTAATTCAAATTTTCAGCCATCCAAACATGTCCACCAATTACAACGGTCTTGTAGATTTTACCATCTCGTTTATCGGTAAATTCACCATAATCAATATCAGGATTCAAGTAATCCCAAACCGATTTTGAAGAATCTAAATTCTGAAGAAATTTATTGACTCCGCTACTCGACGAACCATCCCTATCAGCAGTCTTGGAGTCGCTGGAGCCGTCGGGATTCTTGCCGCTCGATGACTCTGTCGAACTCGGCTTTGTCTGGTCGTAGGACTTAAACCACTTCTCGCCGTCGCATTCGTAGTTCTCTTCGAGTTCGGTCACATAGACCTTCTCGCCGATGACATCCATGCTGCACTCGTAGGTTTCGAGTTCCGCCTTGTCAGCCACTTCGGCAGGGAGTCCCTTTGCGCTCGGCGAAGACGACCCGTCGTCCCCGCAGCCGATAAACGCAGAACCAAGCACCCCCGCAAGGGCACAGACCGTAAACTTTCTAGAGAACGTGTTTTTCATAGGGAAACCTTTTGAGATTTAGTCCGAGTCCTTCACGCAGCGGACCGCGTAGCCGTAGTCCTCATTGCTGCGATCCACGTATGCGTACGCGTTGGTGCTGCGCAGGATCATCTGGTACGCGACGAGGCCCGTGATGTACTCGAAAGAAGACCAGATGTTCGCATAGCCGCCGGCGGTGTAGTAGTCCCCCCCGTCGCGGCTCCTGTAGCCGGACGGGAGCGCCGAGAAGCCGAACGCATCCGTGCCGTTGCCATCGTTCCCGTAGCCATCGTTCTCCCACCCGGAGGTCGATTTCAACTTTGCTCCCGCGGAATACTTTCCGCCGGCAGCTACGATGAGATCGTGCCAATCGGTCGTATCGGGCAAATGCCAGCCGCTCGGGCAGATGCCCTGGACGGGATGCGTCGCCGTGCAGGACTTGCCGAAACCACAATAGGTCGTAGCGGAGTCCATCGCGGCGGCCCAGGTGTAGAGCCGCCCGTATTTGGCGCAATTGGAAGGGTCGTCGTCATAGCACCATGACCAATCGTATGCCGACGAACCTGAACCACCCTGTCCAGGGTCATAGTTCAGGTTTTCGGCCATCCACACCTTGTCGCCGATTTTCACCGTCTTGTATGTCTGGCCATCGCGTTCATCCACCAACTCGCCATACTCGCAGTTGTCTTCGGTTTCAGTCTTGCACGGCGTCGCCAAGCCATTCACCTTGCCCGCAGAACTGCTGCTGGACGAGTCACCCGACTTCACAGAACTTGAACTCTTGGAGTCAGAAGAAGTCTTGGTTTCTTTCGCCGAACTGCTGGACTTGGCGTCGCTGTCCGGCAGCCCCTTCTCCACCGACGAACTGGAGCCTTCGGCAGGCTCGCTATCCTTATCAGTGGCCTTGTCGCTGCTGGAGATTGCTTCGTCCTTATCGTTGGAACGAGAATCACTGGATTCTTCGCGGCTATCGCCGCTCAGAATGACGTTATTGTCATCGTCACCCGCCGACGAAGAATCGTCACAGGCGGTCAGGGCGAAACCGAGCACCCCCGCAAGGGCGCAGACCGTGAACTTTTTCGCGAATGTGTTTTTCATAGGGAAACCTTTGGGTTATTACTCGGAGTCCTTTACGCAACGAACCGAGTAGGCAAAAAATTTATAACTCCCAGACCGATGCGCATACTCGTCCTTGGCAATCAAGCTCATGGAACCAGCTTTTTCAACAAGAAGAGTCGCATCCCCACTCCAGAAGTATGCGTGGTCTCTAAAATGGTCAAAGTAGCCAGACTGATGTCTAAAGCCTACAGGCAACGCTGAAAAACCATAAGCATCGTCGCCGTTAGCATCACAGCACCAGCCCGTTTGGGATTTCAGTATATTACCTGCCGTAGATTTACCCCCGACAGTTGTAAACAGCGTATCCCATTCGGCCGCAGTCGGCAAATGCCAGCCTTCGGGACAGATTCCCTGAACTCTTGCAGGAAGAGAGCAGTTTTTGCCATAACCGCAATCCAACGGGTTCTCGGCATCATTTGCAAGTTTCACCGAGTCAATTGCTGCAGCCCAGGTGTAAAGGCGACCTGTCCCAGCACAATTACCCAGCACATTAAGATAACACCAACTTGAGGAATCAGAACTATAGTCTTTATCAGAGTTATCGTCTCTATAATTGAATTTCACACCTGTGTAAGCATAGTTCAAATTCTCCGCCATCCACACCTGCGAACCGATTTTTACCGTTCTATAAACTTGACCATCGCGGCTGTCGGTCATAGAGCCGTAGTCAATATCAGGATTAAACCGGCATTCCTTCGGCACATACCAATTCCATTTGTCATGTTTTTTTTCCAACTCTAAAAATGTCGAACAATCCACCTTACCCGCAGAACTGCTACTTGCCTCGGACAATTTCTCCGAGCTACTAGACTCCGTTTTCTTTTCGGACGAACTAGACCGGCTAGACCCATTCGACCCTGCATTGCTGTCGCTAGAGATTGCTTCGTCACATTCTTCAGAAGCACCTGCGCAACGAGAAGAAGAAGACAAGGTCTCCGAACCCGCCGAAGAGACCGAGCTCGAAGATGAACGCCCCTGCTTTTCAGCACTACTCAACGCCGCAGGTTCACTGTTTTCTGCCGATGCCGACGACGAATCATCACACGCTGCCAAAAACGCAACCAACACAAGAGAGATTGCCACGCACTTCGTACTCGCAATGACACGTTGGATGGATCCTATCGCCGCCTTGCGGCTCCAGGATGACAGCTCAAAAAACTTCTTCATAAACGCCTCAAATAATGCTTACCTAATGGAAATATAATTTTTTCACCCCAAAACAGCCCCCCAGAAAAATTATACCATTTGGTATAATACCAAATGGTATAAGGCTCTGTCAAGTTATGCCGTATGGCTACGGACTTGCTGCGATAACCCAAATGGCCAAAACAGACTAAAAATGGCGATTTTGAAGCAAATTAGCCATTATCCTCCAGCCAGTCGTAGTAACCAAGCCGTCGGTCGATTGCGCCCTTACGTCACAAGGCTTCGTAGTCGAGGTGTTTATAGTAATGATACTCGCGCATTAGACGCTTATGCATGTGCTGCTCGTATAGCTCGTAGAGATGAGCCATCGTTTCGATGTCTTTTCGACGATAAGCACGCTTCGCCTCTTGACAGAAGGTCTTCCACCAACATTTATCAGTATGATTTATGGTCATATTTTAGTCTATCCAAGGGAATATACCTGAATCATAAAAATAGCCTTAGCGAAAGCCCCAAACACGCTAAAAGACGCTCAATGCGTTTACCACCGTCAACGGCTTTACAGTACGTGTAATAAAGCACTGGGGCTATTAAATGACGCCGCGCTTCTGCTGTTGCTTGCGCACGGCCTCAATGAAGTTACGGTTCTCTGATAACTCAGCCAGCCATTGAAGGTTGGCCAGCCGCACTTCGATAGGTTTCGCCATGTACGCGTCCAGCGTGATATCGTGAAGCATAAACGAAAAGGCGTCCAGCAACAATACTGGACTCCTTACGATGTAGCCTATACGGCTTAGCATCAATTCCAAATGCGGTTCAGCATACCTTGGAAATCGGCACGCATATCATCCCATACATCCAATTCACTAGCCGTATACCGTTCAACATCTATACTTTTCAGCCAGCACAGTATACTGAATAACGTATTGTTGCGGTTGCCAATTTGAGCTTCGTCGATAACGGCCTGAGCCTTGCGCATGGCTCCAGCAATCCGGCGGTCCTCATCGGAACACTCTTCCTCACGAGCCCGCCTCCTAGCCTCTTCCTCCTTTCGGAGTTTTTCAAGGTGGGCGGCATAGCGCTTGTTTTCGAGTTCTTGCCACTCAACGCTGAACAAGTCCAACAGCTCACCCTTATGCTGGTAGAACCGATACGGAGCATCAGAACTACGCTTGCACGGCAGCTTCTGCCAATGACCCCTATGGAAACATGAGACGTCACAGTACTTAAAGTGCAATTCAAGCGCTTCCTTCACAAAGAGATTGAGGTTACGCACATACAGAGGCTCCGCCAAGGGGGCCACGACACGGTAGCGATCACCCGGAGTCAACCCATAGCTATAACTGGTATAGATTGTATAGCGGAAATCGTAGCTGTCACAGAACTCGTCAATGGACATTCCCTTGCCGGTTTTCTTGTCAGGCTCGTAGTCCAGCTGCAACGCGTAAAGGCAATCCATGTTATCCGCGATGTTTCTTGGCAGACAAGATTCTGGGTCCAGTTCTGGATTGTCAATCTGCGTACCGTATATTGCCAAGTCACATAGGGACTTGTCTTCGATTACGGGTGGATTCTGGAGACGACGAAGCCAGTCGTCATTGGTCATGTGGACAGTGGACATGAAGGGGACGCAATCCTGAGGCTTGTATAACAGTTTCATAAATTCTCCTTTTTGAATGTTTATCTGTTATAGATTTATAAGAATGACCACAGTGACCACACCGTCCACAACAGCCATTTTCGTCCAAAACGCTTCAAAAAAGGCATTTCTTGTGGACACCATGTGGTCACCAGTGGACAGTGCTAGGTTCCCATGTCACCCCCTATCACCAGAAGTGAATCTTCAATGTTATAGAGCTTAGGCTGATTCGCCTTGATGCCGATACCGACATACATCTTCGGAGTCGCCTTCCCTATCCGTACGGTCTTCTTGGTTATCTGATACCGTTTCATCAGATATGTCAAGAAGCCATTGAACGTACAGCCAAGGCGCTCGCCGATGCCGTTCCGTAACCGACTCGTAACGAATTCCATCAGCTCCGTTGGAGAACACCTAAATTCGGCGCCGACGTCGAAGTATTCCATCAACGAATCATACACGTCTTCGTGTTCGTCGCTCATCTCATCGTTATGTTCCAAGATGGAATCCGGCACAATGATACTAGCTCGTGTCGGACAAAGCTCTGCGTAGACGTCACGGCACTTGAACAAGAATCCGCTGAACTCCTCTTTAAGCCTATCACCGAAGGAACTGTCCCCAACGAGTTTCGGTCGGCCAGAGGCGTCGCGGATTACATTGCCATTAGCATCCTTCGCAGCAATCTGCTGTATGATTTCATCAGTCATCTTGGGCTTTATCACAATAACACGACTGGTTTCATGCAGAGCGTGCGTGTCAATGGACAACATGACGTTACCGCAAGCGATTATACGGCAACAGAGCCTCGTCGAGAACGAATTGCGCCCCTTCAACTCGATTTCGGCCATGCCGCCACCCAAGATCATGTGCGGTTTCTCGCCCTTAAACAAATAACAATTCTTATTGTCGTCTATCGTAATAAACCTTTTGTCGTATACCTTTGCCAAGGCGAACTGGTTGCAGAGACTATCCTTCTGCAAAGCGACACACAGTTTCTCGCCAAGTCCATTAAATATGGCGTTAAGGACCACGGACTTGCCACTGAAACCGTCCTTGTCATAGATATACAACGCTTGACGACCTTTGTTATCGGCATCGAAGATTGACCACACGTACGCCATAAACACCTTGGCCTCATCATCAGTAAAGCGTTTCAGCCAGAACTCCCATGTAGGACACGGCGAATCACTTACAATCGCGTCGAGGTCCAAGTAATTCAAGGCAGGGACATTCGGGTCATTGCTGTAGACGACTGGCATCGGAACCATGTTCGCCGGATTCGACGCTATGACATCTGGATGCTCGACAACGAAACGCAGCGGGTCTACATAATCACTTTGGCGACCAAAGAACGCTCCAATCGGCTTCGACACCTTGCAAACCTCATTCTGCTCGACGGCAATGACCAGATTAAGTGTCTCATGGGTCAGCATAGTCGTAGGAAGATGTCCAACACACCATTCCGCGAACTGGTCAGAATCGGTCAATTCAGCCGCCTTACGCGTGGATTCGGCACAAGCCTCTTGAAAATCAGCGTCAATACAATCCTTTAACGATTGCGTCTCGTTCACCTTGATTGACGCACACAGCGCCGACAACCGAGCCAGTTCCATTCGAACAGTGCCACCAGACGGCATCGGATACATGCGATTGTTTGGAGCTTGCACTATCACCAACGGCGAACCGTCGGTCGGATTGATGGCACACTTGAAGCATGAGAACAGCTTATTGTCGAGCCCATTCCACTGATAGCTTCGACTGAACAATGGCGAGACGACTGGGACAATCTTCTTATTATCTTCCCAGCTAGCCCCGCGCATCTGCTTTCGGTATAGCACCCCGATATCATGCATTGTCACGCCGAAGCGTTCAACACTCGCCTTGGCAGCGTTATCGTTCAACTTCTGGTCGGCATAAAACAAGTGCTTACCATCAAAATGCAGATTGGCCTCTTTCAGCTTCTCTGCGAGTTCCGAGTACGTTTGAAACTCATTCATATAATGATTCCTTTTGGACCACCGCACACTGATACGAATGCGACTAGACCAGAGTCAGCATCAGCGTACACCGCAAGATTGCTCTGCGGTTACAGCTAAGCTATTTGTTTAACAATAGTTAGATGTCCCTTTTGGTACGGCTGAATCATGTTCCATACCAAGGACAATCGACCTGACCCTGCATCGTCTAGGATTTCATCGACTTACGTTGTCGCCACGGGCTAATAAGGGTGCCAAGGATGCTTTACGTCTACGCTGGATTCATCAGCGCACGACTTCCTTTAATGGTGGAAGTCGGATGCCATTTGGATTTCAATCACGCGACAAAAGATAGTACATTCAAATTTGAAATGCAAATTCACGGTTTCAAGCCCCAATAAGGGTCTCAATCCGCAATGTCCGTACACCTATTGTCAAGTGTTTGCCCCAAATATAGAACAGACGAATTTGAATTGCAAATTCGTCTATTTATATGCAATTAACGCCGATGTACGGCATTAAGCGCCATCATAATGCATTATAAACCGCTAAATGCTGTTATCCAATACCCACAAGACATTGACAAGCCCTTACAATGAGAAAATAGGCTAAGGCAAAGAATGCTATTCATTTGCCACTATCGAAACCTTCTATAATAAGAGGCGCCCCAGCTCCCATGTAGGGGATTGTTCGCGCCAAGTCGCCTAATAGGTCCGCGGAGTCCGCGTCCAGATCATCGTTCGATGCGTCTGGACGCTCTTCTTTTAGGCGGTTCCTTATTATGTCAAGGATTAAGCCTTCCTCATAAACGGCTATCACCTTATCGAACTCGTTACGGTATGTACCCACTAATGCAGACTCGAAGCCTTCTAATAAGGATATCCCATCACCGGTATCACGGTCGCGGACTTCCGCGACGCAATCCCTAATAGGGCACATTGGGGACTTGACATTATCATTCATAGTATTACTCCTTTGCCAACAGTTTATCGGTGTTGTTTCTGGTATAAGCCCTATCCTATATCAAAACAATTACTATATTGGGGTTATGTCGTAGGACTCTATGTCGCGACGTACAGCCGACTTCCACATGGCGCAAAATAGACTTCCACGTAGGAATTGTCGGACCAGTTGGGCTATGGACTGGCCGAATCCAGTCGACTTCGTCACAACTGTCGTACTCGTTCTCGTAGGTTCTCCGATATCGTAAGACGGCGCGTACGGTGCCATAATTGCCGGAATCCGGCAAATTTCGGCATATATCGCACTGGATGACCGTCCATAACATTAATGACGATATTAGTTCGAACTGTTGCTGACTCTGGCCGGATCATCGGTCTGCACCAGGTCTGAATAGGTGGAACTTTGGACAACTCCAATATGGAAGTACACCGTGCTATAGGACATACAAAATCACGTATTTTCTGCATAATAATCTTATATATTCCTATTGGAGCCTAATGGAATAGGCCTTTTTATTATATTGTCTCTAAAAGACGATAATACCGTATGGTGATCAAAGAAATGAAGATTTTGCAAAAAAACAGATCAGGGATAATTTGGGCGCTGCTCGCGGTCCTAGCGTGTGTCGCTCTCTTTTTCTCGGGCTGTGCGGCTGCCAAGAAACTTTCTGCGGCGGATATCCTTTCGAAGACAAAGCTGGAATTCGTGAGCATGTCTTTGGATTCGGCTACGCTGAACAAGGATCTTTTCCCCAAGTCCGATGACCTGATGAAGGGCCTTTTGCCAAATCCGCATGTGGTTGCCTTGGTGCAGGATTTTGCCCGCGGAATCCTCGAGAAAGAAATCGGCAGGGCTCATTTGACTGTTGGCCTGAATGCCAAGAATACTGGCAAGGATACGCTCTGGATTCGAGGCTTGATGGCTAATTTGGTGCTAGATTCCCTGATGGAACTCCCTGTAGCGCTTCGTGATTCTGTGAAGTTGGTCCCTGGCGACAACCAGGTGATTCTAGTGACAGAAATGCCTATTGATCGCCGTATTTTTAGGCTCATGGACGTCAACGTGGTCCATATCGTGGGCCGTATGGATGTGGCACTGAAGGCTCAGGCTGAAGCGTTCACGTTGGATTTTGATATGGATCGTAAGATCAGCCAAGAAGAAAAGCAGGCTCTTGCCGACAAGGCCCGCACTTCGGTTTTGGACAATATTGTAAGCGATTGGGTAGGAGCAATCGGATTTTAGAGGATGCTATGCGTACTTTTGTACCTGAAAATTTTAATGTAGACAACGTTAAGGAAGTTGAAAATTTATACCAGAGCCTTCTGGACGAAAACGTCCCGAACTCCCCCGAGGCTTTGCGAGCCTGGATTCTGAAATGGAGCGAACTGGGCTCGGTTCTTTCGGAAGTTTCTTGCCGCCGTTACGTGGCCATGACCGTAAACACCAAGGATGAAGCGGCTGCCAAGGCCTACGAAGACTTTGTCAGTAACGTAGATCCAATTTCTAACGAGTTTAGCGACAAGCTGAATAAAAAGTTAATGGCCCACCCCGCCAAGGATCAGCTGAAAGGCGAATTCGGCGTGTGGTTCAAGAGTGTGCAGGTGTCCCTGGACCTGTTCTCCCCCGCCAACATTCCCCTTGAAACCGAAGAGACCATTGCCATTCAGGCTTACCAGAAGATTACCGGTGGCATGAGCGTGGAATTCGATGGCGGAATCAAGACCATGCAGCAGCTGAGCGCTTACCTGGAAAAGACCGACCGCGACTTGCGCGAACGCGCCTTCCGCACCATGTGGGATCGTCGCCTCAAGGACAAGGACGCTCTCGATGCATCCTTTGACAAACTTTTCCAGATCCGCAACAAGATTGCAAAAAACGCTCATTGCAAGAACTTTATCGACTACATCTTCTTGGCCAAGCGCCGTTTTGACTACACCCCTGCTGACTGCAAGAATTTCCACGAGAGCGTCGAAAAGCTCGTGCTTCCGCTCCTTAAAGAAATCTACAAGAAGCGTGCCGAAAAAATGGGTCTCAAGACGCTTCGCCCGTGGGATTTGAGTGTCGATCCGCTGAATCGTGCTCCGCTAAAGCCCTACAGCAATGGCGACGAACTTATCGAAAAGGTGGACCAGATTTTTGAATTGATTCACCCGCAGGCGGGCATATGGGCCCGTGAAATGCAGGCGAAGAAGCTTATCGATCCGGATAGCCGTTTGGGCAAGGCTCCGGGTGGCTACCAGATTGGTTTCGACGAAAGCCGTCTCCCCTTCATTTTCATGAATTCGGCCGAAACTGACCGCGACATCTACACGCTGTTGCATGAATCGGGCCATTCCTTCCATCAGTATGCCCTGGCAAATCAACCCATTCTCGCCTACCGCGACGTTCCGTCTGAATTCGCCGAAGTGGCAAGCATGAGTATGGAACTCATTGGCATGAGCAACCTGAAGCCTTTCTACGGAGATGATGCCGAGGCCATTCGCCGCAGTATCGAAGGCGAACTGGAAGATGTAATTTGGCTGTTCCCCTGGGTGGCAAGCATCGATAGCTTCCAGCATGAACTTTACAGCCGTCCGAACCATACGGCCAAGGACCGCGAAGAAATCTGGAAGGGGATCATGGATCGCTACGATGCAGGCGTGGACTATGCCGGGTTGGAAAATGTCCGAAACAACATGTGGCAGAAGCAGCTGCACCTGTTCGAATGCCCGTTCTACTATATCGAGTACGGAATTGCGCAGCTTGGCGCGCTCCAGGTGTGGGCAAACTTTAAAAAAGACCCGAAAAAGGCCATTGATGACCTGTTTAGGGCCGAAAGTTTGGGCGATAGCCGCCCCCTACCGGAGCTTTTTGCCGCCGCAAACATCAAGTTTGATTTCACTGCGAAGACCATCGAACCGCTTATGCAGGTCGTGTGGGATGAATTAAATTAGACGAAAGACCGGCTCTTCGAGCCTACAGACGAAAGACGAGTGAAAAAAATGCATTTTTTTCGTAAAAAAGCCCAAAAACGCTTGACAAACGAAAAATAAAATGGTATATTTGGCGCACATCCTGGAGGGATGGCCGAGTGGTTGAAGGCGCACGCTTGGAAAGCGTGTTTACCTCACGGTAACGAGGGTTCGAATCCCTCTCCCTCTTCTAAAACATTTTCAGAGGTACCTTAATGGCTGAAGAACAGAGAGTCTATCTTGATGACATTTACGCTAACGAGCAATGTCAAGGCTCCGTTTTCCGTGCAGTGGTCATGATGGCTCAGGAAGCCCGCTTTGTGAACAAGCAGGCTACTCAGGGTTATATCACTCTTACCAAGAAGCCGACCACCATCGCCATGTACAAGTTCAAGGAAGGCAAGCTTTCTATCTCCGACAAGAAGGCTAACGATCAGGCTGAAGCAGTCGCCGTTGCCGAACCGGAAATGACTTCTGAAAACGTGGCTCAGGTTTCTGCAGCAGCAGATGACGCTTTCGGCGCCTAATTGCTTAAACCTTAGCAAAGAAAATTGAAAAGCGGCTCGATTGAGCCGCTTTTCTTTTTTTTCTCCCTCCCCCTTCTTATAAGACCGCTCGCGCCCAGTCACCTAAGTACGTCCCCAGAGCGTTCGCTCTCGCCGCCACGACTCATTAAGATGAGTCGCTTGCGGCTCACGGTACAGACCGCTCGCGCCCAGTCACCTAATTACGTCCCCAAAGCGCTCGCTCTCGCCGATTGCTTAAACCTCCGCGCTTTTGCGGTAGTATGCTTCCGGGAAAGCCTTGGCTGCGCATTGGTTGCAGAGCATGCGGAGTCTTGCTTCGGCGACAGAAGTCACCCGAATCTGTGAGCCGCAGTCGGCGCACTTGGCCAAGAAAACCATGGACAACGGCGTTGTCTGCGTTTCGACATTGCTGCACTCGCCTACCCTGCGAACAGTGTTGCGGAATATGATTTCCCCGTTGGCGTTCTGGACAATTTCACGTACGATACAGCATTCGAAGCTGCGCCCGCGGCGATTTCTCATGCGGGTGTTGAAACTTGAATTGACCGTGTCGTTGCGGAACTTTTCCCAGTCGCTTATGTAGCGGTACAAGTCCGTTACATAGTGCCACTGCAGTTCCGACGGTTCAAAGCCGAACATGCGGCAAAAGCGCCTGTTGCCGCTGAGAAGGCGGCCATGTTCATTAACTTCGAAATATGCAAGATCGATAGTGTTCATCATTGTACGCCTCCTCTTTGATAGTACCTGTACAGTACATCGGCTGAAGTGATTGCTTTTTCACCCAATCGCACATCACTCAAGGTCATATCAATTTCTTTATCCCCAAAAACAAACGGTGCTGTCGAGAAATTTTGCGAGACATAGTCCTGCAAATAGATTTCTGCGATTTTAAAACCATCCTTGTAAAGCGTTAAGTAATGCCCGTTGAAAACTCCCGTAAGCGAAATCGTCTTCCCGACTTCCACGGTGGCAGTAGAGATGACTGCATCCTTGCAGTAGAACTGTCCGTACTGAGCGATGTACAGGGCGAAGGACGGTGCTTCGGTTCCACATTCGCCTTTAATGATCGCAAGGCTTACAATTCCAGTTCCGGATTCGAACTTGCCAAAGATATTCTTGCGGTAATAGTCTTGTTTGTCTATAGAATCCAGCTTAAATGTTGCTTCGATGGTCCATTCCGCATACCATTTGAAATCACTATAGGGATCTTCTTCAGTCGAACCGTTTACGATGCTTGTCCAATGCTTAATGGTGCCGTAGTCGGATTCATGAGGCAAATCGTTGGAGGGAACACCCGCAAGCGAATCGAGGTGCCCCATATATTCTATTTGACTCGAAGAACTGTGTCCGCCGTCAGTCGCACCGTTAGAATCCGAGGATTCTGGATCAGGTTCCGGATCAGGTTCCGGATTCGGAGGTGGAACAGGATTGCCGGTGGCCGGTTCGTCTTTATATACGAATGTCTGCAATTCGGGTTCATTGAAGTCGGAGGTGTCAACGAGGGAAATTGCAGAAGACGGTACCGGTCCAAGCAAATCCGCGTTAGCTCCAATCGTCAGCAGGTATGCTACACCGTCGGAATTGCCGGAGGATACAATCATCTGGTATGTTCCAAGGGGAAGTTCCTCCAGTTTAAAATAACCGGCTCCATCGGTTTTTGTCGTTATGCTTTTGCCAGAAGCCATGATCGTGATGTCAATAGGTTCACCGTTGGTATTGTTCAACTTGCCGACAAACGTTTGGGTATTGTCTATTTCTTTGTCATTTATCGGGGTGGGCTCAGAGGGTGTTACATGACACGTATCTATATCGTGTACTATGATATAATTATGACCGGAAGGAGGGGCTATGTGAATGGAGTTTTGGGCGGAGTCGACAATGGGATCTGTATCTTGTACCGCATTGTTTGTGTTTTCCTCCGAAACTCCTAATTCGGGATCAGCAGCTGCAACGGTGTTTGTTTCTTCGTCAACGCCGCCGGCCCAAAAGACTCCACATGCCGACATAGTGAATGCGACAGAGGCGAGCGCCCAAAGTTCAATGCGGCTAGCTATTTTAAACATCTTAAGCATGGCGTTCCTCCTTCGGCAAAGTGCGTGTGAGGGGGAACAGCTGCACGTTCAGACGATAAACTCGTTCTTCGCCAGAATCTTCCATGACGATGGAGCTGATGCGGCGACGGAAATCGGCAATTTCCTTCGTGATCTTTTCAAAAGCGGTTTCGGAAATACCGATTGTAAGGCCGGAAATATCGCGTTCTTTAACAGGAACCTGGTCGAGGCTTTGCACGCCGAGCTCGCCCATTTGGCGATGCATTTCGCGGATGGCCAGCGAGGTGACATCAAGGTTGCCTGTGGTTACCGAACGAGAATTTTGATTGTAACGGCCCTGCTCGTCTTTGACAAGAAGTCCGTTCTTTTCCAGTAATTTCAGCGAATTTTTGACATGAGATGCGTCGCTATCAAAGACGAGCTCCCCCGCCATTTGGGCGGGGGTTGCGCCGTTTAGGCGCGGGGCCATTTCGCGAAGAACCGGATTCAACCAGCTGCCATAATAATCGTACTGATCTTCACCGACAAGTGCAAAAGCGTTTTCGTTGGCAATCTTGCGTAATTCAGCAAAAATTTTTTTCTTGGCGATGGAAGACTTTTCTTGGTTGAATTCCACAAGAAGTCTAAAATACTGCAAGTCGACACCGACAAGTCCCATGGCCGAAGCGACACGTTCAATGCCCGCTTCGCTCAAGTTTGCCTTACTGTCGCAAACCAATTTCAAGAACACCGGCGAAGAATACCCTGCCGCTTTTGCAAAATCACGCCAAGTAAAACCGAAGCGTTCTTTGTGCTCGGCATAAAAGTCGCGAATATAGACGCGGTAGCTGGTGTATTCCATTACGGGTTTCATGTTCTTGAATATATATTCTTTTAGTTATAAAGTCAATAGATTATGATACAAAAAGTTTAAAATTGTTTAGAAATGCTTGAAAATGGCCTTACTTGTGCTAAAATGGCGAATTTTCTATGATACAACTGAGCAAAAAACGATGATACATATCATCTGAATTGCTTTTTGAATGTTTGCTGTCTATCGTGAGCAACAAACGCCTCGTATTAACGAGGCGTGGTTGACGCCTACGGCGTCCGCGGCTTCACTCGGTCATGAAATTATGCTGGCATAATTTCGCGACTCTCGTTTTGCACGCTTTTGCGAGAGCGAGTGGTTTGGGGACGTACTTAGTATGATTGGACGCGAGCGGTTGAGTAATGGGTCTTTTTATCTTCGTACATGAGGGCATCGGCTTCGCGCATCGCCTTACGTACATCTCCCCCGTTTTCGTCGTGGTAGAACCCGATAGCGAAACTCACGTTGCCCTTGACCTTGGATTTTTTGCGGAGCGTTTCGACTCTAGCTTCAAGGCTTTCCTTGGGAACATCGATTGCCACGACGACAAATTCGTCGCCACCTGCACGGTAGATTTCACAATCCGAGAAGGTCTGCTTCAAGATTTCTGCGGCGCTCTTCAAGAGGGCGTCGCCGGCATTGTGACCTTCGTTATCGTTAATGGGCTTAAGACCGTTCAAGTCTGCAAAAACCACGGAAATCGTCCTGTAGTTGACTTCGCCACTTACAAATTGAAGCACCCTGTTGTTCATGGCGTTTCGGTTATTCACGCCAGTCAGGAGGTCTTCATTGCTCAAGAACCTAAGGCGCTGCACCAACTTGTAGCTGGCCACTTCAGAGGCAATAAAGAAGGTCACCAGTTCAAGGGTTTCCTTAATGCGCAGGACTCTGGAGGTATCAAAGTTAGTCGCCCAAATGAACCCGATAAATTCGTCATTGTTCGTCAATGGCAGCAGGACAATGCTTTTGACACAGGCATCTGTCAACGATTTGTACCAGTCCGGGTTTTTCTGGCGAATAATTTCCATATCCGCTTCGTTCTGGATAATCAGGCAATTGCTTCCCTTAAGTATTTCAATCCAGGATTCCGCGATATAGATATATTCGTTGTTGAATACCCTATCAAGATCTAGCGGAGGCATTCCTTGCCTTCGGGCACAGCTCAAAATGGAGCAGGTTCTCTCCTTGAAGTCGGTCAACAGAACACTGCAGGTGCTCGCTTTGCAAATGGTGCGAACGTCTTCAATCACCTCGTCCATGGTTTTCTTGAAATCCTTTGAACCGCGCAGCTTGATGCATGCCTTGAGCACGTTTTGCGAAATTTCAGAAGAAAGCCTTGTGGAGGTGTCAAGGTCTTCTTCGGGCTGGATTTCAATGGTAAAGACGCAATAGCCCTTTTCGTCGTCTTCGACATCGACGGGCATCAAGAATTCATTGATGCAAAAATTAAAGCGTTCCGGGCGAATGTAGGCATGAACCGGCTTATGCAGAATGGCGCTCTGGTAAACGAACTTCTCGAAGTTCAGTTCCTTTTCCATGTACCGTTCATAATTGGAGCCCGGAACAAAAGTCTGGGTGAATACGGAATTGCCGTCCTCGTCTTTTCTTTCCATGGACTTGATATAGATTTGGTTACCCGCTTCGATGCGGATAGTCCCGATACTTCCATCGGTACGCTTTTCTACCGATAGAATACTCGTCATAGTCGGAAAAGATTCAACGAATTTTTGCAATTCTTCTTTTTTCATTTTCGTCTTAATTCAGGGAATCGGTCGTAGTATTGTTTTTTGTCTTCGTACATAAGGGCGTCGGCTTCGCGCATTGCAACACGGATGTCGCCACCCTTGTCATCATAGTAAAATCCTACCGCAAAGCTGACATTTTGGGGGTCCGCCGAGTCCTTCCGGATTTTTTCGACGCGCGATTCAATCTCTTTTCTAGGTTTGTCCAAGGCGATAATCACGAACTCGTCGCCACCGGCTCGGTAAATTTCACACCCTTCGAATGACAACTTGAGAATCAAGGCGGCTTCTTTCAGCAGGCAGTCTCCTGCGTTGTGGCCTTCCTTGTCGTTAACAGGTTTAAGCCCGTTCAAGTCGGCAAAGACAATGCCAATCGATTCAGGCTTGCGCTCGCGACCGGTAACCATACGGAGAACTCGGTTGTTCATAGCGTTACGGTTCAGGACTCCCGTCAACAAGTCTGTCGAACTCAGCATTTCAAGGCGCTGTAGAAGTTGATAGTTGGCAATTTCTGAGGCTATGAAGAATGTCGTAAGTTCAAGAGTTTCTTTAATGCGGTCGGTATCCTTGGTGTCGAAGTTGGTCGCCCAAATGAATCCGACCGTCTCGCCATTATACTGAAGCGGGAACAGAACAAGGCTTTCCACTTCGGCGCTTTTTAACGACCTGTACCAATTGGGATTGCGCAGCTTGACTTCGCTCATGTCGTTTTCGTCTTGAATGACTAGACAATTGCTTCCGTCAATGGTTTTAAGCCAACTTTCGGCGTATTCAATGAAGGAATCGTCCAAAAAATTCTTGAGAGAATGTTGCGGCACGCCGACTGCAATATCTTCGCTTAAAAGACTGCAGGTCCTTTCTTTAAAATCAGTAAGCATGACACAGCAATAGCTTGCTTCGCAAGCGGTGCGAATATCATGGATGATTTCATCCATCGTTTTCAGGAAATTCGTAGAACTACGAAGCTTGATGCAGGTCTGCAAGACTTGTGATGTTGCCTTGGCAGACAAATTCGTCATCTGTTCTGTATTTGCTTCGGTCGAGAGTTCTTGGGTGTAGGTACAGTAATACTTGTCAGGATCGTCAATATTTAATGGAAGGCTGAAAATGTTGAACCAAATGGGGTAACGGTCCGGGTGGATATAGGCGTGCATTGGTTTTTTGTTGACTGCGCTGGCTACAACAAAATGTTCAAAGTTTAAATCCTTCGGGAGGTAGGTCGTGTACTCGCATCCGGGAACAAATCCATTCTCGTCTTTCATGGCTATGGGGGCATTTGCTTTGTCAAAAGAAGCAACATATGCAGGATTTCCCACTTCGATTCGTATTTTCCCGTAAGACCCGTCAGATTTTTTTTCGACAGACATGATACAGGTCATCGAATCGAATTGATTCACATATTCCTGTAGATCCATATTAACAGCCCTCCATGTGTATTATGTCTGTGACATTATCCTTCTTTGTGTATTATAATAGCACTTTTTCAAAGAAAAAGTGCTTTATTTGTAAAAAAAAATAAGAGTTTTTTTATTTCAAATTGGAATATTCACAGGTGAAACGCTATTTGGACAGGTCCTTTACGACCATGATTCCGCTGCGTTCGATTTTGGGGTACTGGCGCATGCCTTCACCACCACGCCCCTTGTCGAGCACCTCCAGAAGCTCACCCTTGGTGGAATACAAATGCAATTCCCAGGGGCCATTCGGGGCGTTAAAATAGCCCGAATTCTTCTGCACATTGCGCTGGAAGGTTCGGTTGAGGCGGTCTTCTACGCTGCGGGCCTGCACAAGCGAAATATCGCTGAGTTCCCAAGAAATTGGTACCCCGCCCATATCGTAAATCAACAAGGCATTGGGGTCCGAATCTTCTTTCATGGTAAACTTCCAGCTAAAGCTCTGCCAGCTGGTACTCAAGTCCAGGATACGGCCGTTGGCGTAGGGCGTATATTCTTCGGAATCTCGCTTGATGTTCACATTCAGGGTGCGGGGCTTGTCAGCCTTGGCGCGCATGCTGAAAATGTAGGTGATACCTTCGCGGAGCGAAAGTTTCTGCTTGAACTGCAGGTTCCAGGATTCCTTGCCTGCCTTCTTGATGTCAAAACGGACAACGCCCTTCGTGACCTTGACGTCGGCCTTGCCGCCCCAGAAGTCCACTTGCCAGTTGGTCAGCGGTTCGTCGGCAGAAAAATCGCCATTTTGGATCAGGTTTGCATCGATTGCCTGGGAGCCTGTATCAAAATTCTTCTCTTGAATGAATGTCGGAATGACGCTCGTGTTCTGGATGCCGTTCGGGTTATCGACGCAGACTTCCTTGCCCCAGCCCACCAGGGTATTGAATGAGCTGTGGACTGTCATATCCATTTCGGGGCTGTCGAAGTTACCCGGCCCCCAGCTCCAGGCGAGCCAGCCGATGCTCAGGCGTTCGGCTTCGGCCATAATGAACTTATACGGGATTTCCTTGATATCGCCAGCGGCAACAGGAGCGAATTCGCCCACGATAAGCGGCAGATTCTTTTCGACAGAGGCTTCGAGTACGCCGCGGATTCGGTCTTGAACGGTAGCGTAGCCCGTAGCTTTCGGATCGTGACGTTCCGAGGGCCACCACATATGCAGCGAGAACAAAAGGTTGTGTTCCGGATCGGCCTGCAAAAGCTTGGGGCCAACTTCAAGCAAATTCTTTTCGCTTTGGCCCCATTGGTCGGCGTCAATCATCAGCGGAATGCGGATGTTGGCGGCGCGCATCCTGGTGACAATGGAATTATAGACGGTGAAGAATTCGTCTGCGGACTTGGATTCTGCACCCGGTTCGTTACCGATGTTCAGAATCAAGTACTGCTGATGGTTCGAAATCATCTGCACCGTTTCTTCGCGGAGCCAGAAATCGACAGCATCGCCCAGGCGTTCCCAGTTGCCCGTGGTATCGTGAATTTCGGGAATGGGAATCATTCCGTTAGCGATGCACTGCGCAATAATGTTGTCGAGGTCGCTCACGCGGCCGCGGGTATTCCAAACGATTCTTACGCAATTGGCTCCCGTCTTGGCTATTTCGGGAATGGTTTTTCCTTCGCGGTCTGTCCAAATAAACATATGGTTGATTCCACGAAGAATCACCTTTTCGTTATCTTTACTGTATAAAAAACGATCTTGTACAAAAAAGCCAGGTTTTGCCGAAACCATATTCATAGCAACTATTTCTCCAATATTTCCAAAAGAAAAATACAATTATTTGCAGAAACAGGGGCTTTTTTTTTGAAAAACTGCAAAAAATTGGTTGGAAGAATATCAACAAGAGCTCATTTGTCGTTCTGGCAAGTGGTTCCAATAGCGAACAGGCAGGCATCTCCTTAAAAGTTTGGGGTTTTCGCGCTCCTTGATGGCGATTGACTTGTAATAATCCTGCCAAAGGCGGACCATTTCGTCGGGCGGAGTGGCCTTGGTGACTGCATCTAGGTTCGGAATGGTGATTTCTGCAAGCTGATGGCCCGCGTAATACACGCCGTAACCGCGTTTGGAATCGTAAATCGCCCACTTTTCGTTGGCGAATCGCCCGCGAAAGTGCCCCACAATCATGTCCAAAATGTCATATTTGGGTTCAATTTCGGCGAAATACGTGCCGTCAGATGTCTTGCTGAAGCGAACAAGCCCGAGCATTCCGCCAGCTTCGTGACGCACGGCACGTGCTGTCATGAACAGCGGGAGCATTTCGTCGGAGGTCGGGTTCTTGGCGTATTTCGGATCCTTGCCGTCAAAAACTTTGCGTAGATAGGCAAGAATCTTCATCTCGATGCCCTCTTCTTCGGAGCGGAACGCTACATGCAAAAGTTCCAAAATATCAGCGTTTGTGTAGTTTTCGATAGCCCGCTTGAGCCTGGCCGCTTCTTCTTCGGATGTTTCGATGCGGAAGGGCTGCATAAACAGGTTGCATGGCGATGTACTGCGGTCGCCATGAATCTCGCCCACTTCCAGGTGCTGGCGGTAAATCTCGAATACGACACTCAAGAAGCCGTCGAAAGTGGAATCGTAAGAAATAGAAAGCATGGTAGTAGACAGTAGGAAGTAGACAGTAGACAGTAGACAGTAGACTATTGGGAGTTGGCTGGTTTAAGCGGGGAGTGCAAGGGGTTGGTTGGAGAACAAATCTAGCTGCAAGGGCTGGGGCTTGGGGAGCAGCAAGGGCCGCACCATTTCGGGGTAAAGCCTGCGCAAACAGGCGGGAGTGTCCGGGTGGTAAATAAAGTACTGCGCCCGCTTGAGTACAACGCCCATTTTCTTTAGATGTTCTAGGCGGATTTTAGAAAACCTGCGCCCCGAAGCGATCAATTGCGCTGATTTGACGCCGATTCCAGGCACACGCAAGAGCATTTCGTAGTCGGCAGTTTGGATGTCGATGGGGAAAAATTCCGGGTGTCTAAGTGCCCACGCCGCCTTGGGGTCTAGCTCCAGGTCCAGATTCGGGTGCGCCTGGTCGACTACTTCGTTGTAGCCGAATTTATAGAATCGCATAAGCCAGTCGGCCTGGTAAAGCCTGTGTTCGCGCAGCAGGGGCGGCTTTGTCGTGAGTGCAGGCAGGCGTTTGTCGGCGTTGACCGGTACATAGCCCGAAAAATACACGCGCTTCATTTGCTGCTGCTTGTAGAATCCGTTAGAAAGGGTCAGAATTTGCAAGTCCGACTCCCCCGCTGCTCCTACAATCATCTGCGTACTTTGGCCTGCCGGTAAGAATTTAGGCGAATAGCGGCATCGCTCGCTCTTGTACTCCAGTTTCTTTTCGGCAAGAAAGTTCATGGGCGTCATGATAGAGGCGTGATTTTTTTCGGGGGCCAAGTATTGCAACGCCCTGTCGGTCGGGATCTCGATATTCACGCTGCTGCGGTCGGCATAAAGCCCCGCCTGGTACAAAAGCTCGCGACTTGCACCGGGAATTGCCTTCAGGTGAATGTAACCGCCAAATTTGTGGACGGTGCGCAACTCCTTGGCGACTTGAATCAGCATTTCCATGGTGCGGTCAGGAGACCCCACCACCGCAGAACTCAAGAAAAGGCCCTCGATGTAGTTGCGTCGGTAAAACTCAAGAGTCAAGTTGATGAGTTCCTTGGGCGTGAACGTGGCCCGAGGGATATCGTTACTGCGGCGGTTAATACAATAGGCGCAATCGTACTTGCAGGCGTTGCTCATGAGCACCTTCAAAAGCGAAATGCATCGCCCGTCCGATGACCAAGTGTGGCAAATTCCTGCACTACAGGCACTCCCGAGCCCGCCCTTGGGGGCTTGTCGCTTAGATCCGCTCGAAGAACACGACACGTCGTACTTGGCCGCGGCCGAAAGAATATTCAATTTTTCGCGAACGTCCATAAATGCCTTTTTGTTTAGTTGCACCTTTGTTCACTACTAAATATAAGTACAACTGCACAAAAAAGCAAGATGTCGGTAAATTATTTTACTTTTTTTCGATGGTTACCTTTTTCCATTCACCATATTCACATGTATAATATCCGTCATCAGATTCGACAAAATATTTATCTAGAATAATGTCAATGGGGCAATAACCCAATTTGGAGTCATAAGTACTTTTCAGCCATACATTTTCGCCATTCCGGCTCCTTTGTTCATACAAATAGTAATTCATTTGACCGTCTAATTCATACGAACACGTGTCTCTGACAGACATGTTTTCTGTTGGGCAATAATATTCCAATTCAGTTATTTTGCTCCAAGCTCCATCAAAACAACGATGATAAATGGTTACGATGTTTGAATCGTCTCCATACGTCAGTTTTTGTTTTAAACTGTCGTTTTCTGCATTGCATTCTGGATTTGCGTTTGCAAGACTATCAATATCGTACCAAGCTCCGTTGCCTGCGTATACGTATCTTTCAGTGGGAAGGCCATTTTTGGAAAGGATACAAACATCCCCTTCTGCTTTATCAACGGTATCACAGAGAACATTTGATTTTCTTTCAACCCAAAAGCCTTGCTCACATCGATAATATGTTGGAGGAATCGTCGCGATAAATGTTGAATCGACCAGGCCTTCATTTTCAGCATTGCATTCCGGAAACTCGTCTACAAATCTATTCATGTAACAATAAATTCTTCCTATCGACGGACCTTCCATGCAATTCTTGCGATAGAGGGAACTCTCTGTTTCCAAAGACGAACTGTATTCAATTTCGTCATCGTAACTAGAAGAGCTTATTTCATCATCGCTAGATGAGGTCAATTCTTCGAAATAGGACGAGCTTGAGACGTCCGCAATTGGTTCTGGTGAAACAATCTTTTTATCGTCACCGCAAGCCGTAAAGACGAGTGCAAAGCCGAGGGCGGTTTTGCAAGCTAATCTAAGCATAAATTATCCTCCAATTCCTGTAATTGCGTCAAATATACAAAAATTGGGGATGTCGAAAAATATGGATTTGGAAAATCAATTTAGATGTTGGAGCCTATTCCCAGTATATTAAAGTCGCCCTTTGATCCAGATTTTGCCTGAATTCTGATAATCACTTTGACGAGCCGACGGGCCGCCTCTTCTCCTGATACGGTCAAGGCGTCTTTGCTTTTCCAGGTAGGTTGCAAAAAGTCACTCCATTCAAAACAACTAGATTTCCCATAAGATTTTCCCAGAAATTCTTCTGGAAGCGCGTATTCCATTGCTTTGTCAAGGGAATCACCCATGCTAAGTTGCACATTTGCGGACGCTCCAGAAAGGGTAAAAGCGATACAGATGCCTTGCCAATTCGATACGTCTGCGGACAACGGATTTCCACTAGAATCAAAACCGGCAACATAGAATCCAATTGTTATAAAAGGATCATAAGAAAGATCACCTTTGTCTAAAGCAAACGTACCGCATAGACCGTTACATTCTTCAATGACGGGGATGAGAGATTGTCCGTCCCAATCAATGTCCATGTATTCAAGACCCCATTGAATGGTGGATTTTCCGCCATCAGAAGAATCTGTCTCCAAGAACCATGTTCCTGCTTTTTCTCCAAATACGGACTTGTCTTCGGCATATCGGTCAGTCTGAATTAGGTCGTAATCGTAGGCCGGGTACCACAAATCACCGCCACCGGGTCCCCCACACGGTCCGCCATTTGTCTTACACAGAACGGAATGCGATGAAGAACTTGATTCCGGAATAGGAGGCTCGCTAGAACTGGATGTCAGTAAAGGTATTTCCGAACTTGATGACAAAATCGAAGGTTCTGTTGAACTTGAAGATGTAATCGGAAGTTCAGCTGAACTGGACGACAGTTCGCGTATTTCGGCGGACGAAGCGGGTATCTCTATCGAAGAGCTGGAAATATCGTTCTCCGCTGTCAGTACATTGGGTTCTTCGGCAGTTCCCGAAACCGGAGAATTTGTTGATTCTGAACAAGCAAGCATGGCAAGCGAGAAAATTCCCGCACATGCCATATAAAGTTTCTGATTCATCTTAAGCCTCCTTGGAACCCTTGACTTGCTTGGTCAGAGGGAATAGTTGTAAATTTAACCTGTAAACTTGATCAAGTTCGTCGCATTCCGTGGCTAT
The DNA here is from genome assembly GCF_900177705.1 of Fibrobacter sp. UWB15. Classification (NCBI taxonomy): domain Bacteria; kingdom Pseudomonadati; phylum Fibrobacterota; class Fibrobacteria; order Fibrobacterales; family Fibrobacteraceae; genus Fibrobacter; species Fibrobacter sp. UWB15. The sequence continues at coordinate 956,614 of NZ_FXBA01000001.1, read as the reverse complement.
AGCCACAATTTTCTTGCGACAGGCGTCAAGTTCTTCGACAATCTTTTCGTAGGCTTTATGGTTCAAGCCCATCGTAATTCCGGTCACGTTACGTTCGCTGGAATCGAATTTTTCTAGAGAATCGACAGCGAGGCGGCCCATTTCGCGGTGCATGGTACGAATGGCGAGTGGAAGCCCTTCCTTGGAACCGATGACGGACTTTTCGGTTTGCACGTAGGTTTCTTCACCGATTTTTTTCAGAAGTCCTGCTCGCTCTAAAAACAGGAGCGACTTGCGGACTTCGTAAGCAGAAATTTCCTGGTTGCACATTTTTGCAATTTCGCCCGGCATGGCTCCCGGCATCATGGGTGCAAGTTCTCGCACTACCGGATTTTTCCAACTGTCGTAAAATTCGAATGCGGTTTTGTCGACGATTCGTACTTTGTGTGCCGTTGCAATGGCTTGCATTTCGTCAAAGTAGCGTCTTTTGACATCGTCTTTTTTAGCATTGCCAAAATTGACCATTGCCTTAAAGTAATCTACTTCGAATCCGACGAGTCCAACTACTTGAGCAACGCGTTCTGAGGTCACTCGACTCAAGTTTGTTTTGCCCTCGCATACCATTTTAAGGTACGATGGAGAAACGAAGCCTGCTATTTTCGCAAACTCACGCCACGAAAACACTGAAGTATGCTTGCGTTCTTCATAGTAATCACTTAAAAAAGCGTGATAATCTTGATAGTCAACAATAGGTTTCATACTATCAAATATATATCCGCGAAAATTGGATGTCAATGTTTTATAGTACAAATATTCACTTTTTTATCAAAAATCAACAAAAAATGTTGTTTCAAAACGAGTTTTTTTTCTATATAGTACAGACTGTGCTATAAAACCCAAAACGAGACAATCGTTGTATGCGATCACAAAGACGACAAGGGAATTTTTTATTTTATGGGTATGCAATTCGTTGAAAAGTTACGGGAAAAACCCGCTGTTCAGAAATTAGAGAAGTTTTTTCCGGCTATAGCGTTTTTGGGCGGTTTTGCTTGGGATTCCATTACGCTAGGCCAGATGGTTTATGGCTCCGATATTCTGATTTTGCTGGCCTACTACACCGGCGCTCTTATTCTGGTAATCTTGCTTTCGGCGCAATTGGAACACCCTGAAGGCTGGACAACGGAACGCTTGCAGGCGCTTGCCAAGGCGCAAGCGAAACCGAAGCCTGCCGCAGTCGCACCGAAGGCGACAAAGGTTGCACCCTCCCCTGCGGAAGAAAAATCTGAATCCGCAGAACCTGTTTCTGAAGATTCCGTTTCTGAAAATCCAGATGTAAAAATCGAAGAATCTCGCTTTAGAAGGGCTGCCGCATTCATCGCAGAAAAAACACCCGCCCGCGCCAAAGAGGCCGCCAACCGCGCCGCCTTGGAAGCGAAAGAAGCGACAGCCAAGGCCGCGGCCCTTGCGTCTGCAAAAGCCAAAGAAGCGGCAAGCCGTGCCGCCATCGAAGCGAAAGATGCCGCTGTCAAGGCGAAGGGGGCTGCCACCAAGTTCGCCAAGAACGTGGGTTACGAATCTACGGCAATCCCCGAAAATGCGATTGTCGTGCGCCACCGTTTTTTGGACCGCGAATGGAGCGAAACCTGGAAACAGCGCTTTACGTGGGCCGTGCAATTCTTCTTTGGCGGCCTGTTTAGCGCCCTGGTGGTATGCTACTTTAAGAGTAGCGGCTCGCTCGCCTCGTTCTTGCTGGTAATTTTGCTTGCCATTTTACTTGTGGGTAACGAATTTTTGCAGAAAAAATACGAAAGCTTCGGCGTGAGCCTTGCGTTCTTCTGCCTTTTGGGCACCATGTTCATGAACTTTGCCATTCCGCACTTGGTTCACCGCATTGGGTTCATTTGGTTCTTGATTAGCACGGTGCTTTCGTTTGGCTTGTGCTTGTTTATCTGGAAGATTTCGCACCGCAAGAAGTCTATTCTGGTGGCCCCGGCGCTCATCAGCATTTTCTTGATTGTGGCTTACATTATGAACTGGGTGCCGCCTGTACCGCTGGTGCTCAAGCAAAAGATTGCCTGCCAGAACTTTGACAAGGCAAGCTATAGCTGCGATGTAGATGACCCGAGCTTGCTGCAAATGATTGGCCTCAAGATTCCGAGCGTGCATCGCGTCGACAGCAGCGAAGTCTACTTCTTGACATCGGTCTATGCGCCGGCAAAGCTCAAGGCCGAACTTGAATATTTGTGGTATTACCAGGACCCGAAAACGGGCAAGTACATGCTTACGGACCGTATTTCTTCTGGCCGCATGATGATTAACGGCGGCCGTGAATCCGGATTCAGGACGTTTACCCGCAAGAAGAACACTCCTCCGGGCAAGTACCGCGTCGAAATCGCTTACAAGAACGGGGCCGTGATTGGTTCGGGAACCTTCGAAGTCTTTGGCGAACCGCCTGAAGACGGTTTTGTTCGTGACACCCTCCGCTAATTTCTATATTTGAATTATGAACGATTTAGAAAACGATCCTATCCTTAACGCTAGTTCCATTAACAGCGAAGATTATTGGTTTCTAAAACTGAACAACAAAGATTTGCAAAATGAACAAAATCAAGACAGCAACACTGCAGGGCAAGTGGACGGGCAACAGCCAAACCAATAACCAGTGGTACGTGGACCAGGCGCTTGCGCTCAAGGGCAAGGGAATCGACCTGGTCGTTCTCCCCGAAATGTTCCACACGCCGTATTTCCCGTTCGAGGAAAACGCCGACTTTTTTGACATGGCTATCGAAAAGGATAGCGAGATTGTCAGGCAGTGGCAGGGAATCGCCAAAGAAATCCACGCGGTCATCGTTTTCCCGTTCTTCGAGAAGCGCGCCCGCGGCATATACCATAACAGCGCCTTCGTTTTTGAACGCGACGGTTCGATTGCAGGCCTTTACCGCAAGAGCCACATTCCCGACGATCCGGCTTTCTACGAGAAGTACTACTTCATTCCGGGTGACACCGGTTTTGAACCCATCAAGACGAGCGCCGGTACACTCGGTGTCCTGATTTGCTGGGACCAGTGGTTCCCCGAAGCGGCCCGCATCATGAGCCTGAAGGGTGCAGACATTCTGATCTACCCCACTGCTATCGGTTGGATGAAGTCCGAACCTGCAGAAATCTACCCGCGTCAACAGGACAGCTGGGTCACGGTGATGCGTGGGCACGCCATTGCGAACCGCACCTTCGTGCTTTCGGCAAACCGTATCGGCACCGAAGGCGAACTTACCTTCTGGGGAACGTCTTTCGTGGCCGCACCCGATGGCTACTTGATTCACAAGTGCGATACCGATTTCTTGGGTGCAAGCATTGTAGAAATCGACCTCAAGGAAACCGAAGAAAATCGCCGTTGGTGGCCGCATTTCCGCGATCGCCGCGTAGACCTTTACGGTGACATTCTCAAGATTTGGTGCGATAAGTAGAACGGGCTTCGCCCTACAGACGAAAGACGAGAGATGCTTTTATGGCAAAGACTTCTGTAAGATACCCTGCTGAATGGGAAGAACAGGCCGCTACTTGGCTCGCATTCCCGCACAACAAAAAGAACTGGTACGGTGAACGCGGAGAAATGATCCGCAAGTTCTATATTGATTTAATTCGCACGATCAGCGAATTTCAGCCCGTAAACGTGCTGGTTCCTAAAAAGGATTTTTTGACGACGGAAGAAAAAATCGCCGTTGCCGACCGCCCCTATCCGGCCAGTTTCTTTACCATCAAGACAGACGACATCTGGATTCGCGATTACGGTCCATTCTTCTTGAAAAAAGGGAAAGAAACGATTGTTTCGGAAACGGTCTTTAACGCCTGGGGCGCAAAATTTCCGCCCTGGAAAAATGACAACGAAATTCCCGCACGAATCGCCGACATTTTCGAATACAAGAAGGGCGTAAGTGTCCCCTACATTTTTGAAGGTGGAGCCATTGAAGTCAACGGCGACGGTCTCGGTATTACCACACTGGATTGCCTGACGGGCAAGAACCGCAACGATGCGAAAGATATCAGGAAAGTGGTCAAGGCCCTTTGCAAGGCATTCGGGCTCCGTGATATGCTGGTACTCCCCCACGGTTTGCACGGCGACCACACCGACGGACACATCGACAATGTGGCGCGTTTCGTGGCGAAGGACCGCATCGTGATGTGCGAAGCAACAGACAAGCGTTCCCCGAACAACGTGATTCTGACCGAAGCGAAGTACTTGATCGAAACCTGGCTCAAGAGCCATTACGGCAAGTCGGCGAAGGTCGATACATTGCCGCTCCCGCCGCAGCGCAAGCTCGACGACGGGCAGATTTTGCCGGCCAGTTACATGAACTTCATCTATGCAAACGGGGCGCTCATTTTCCCGAAGTACAAGTCGCCGAACGACGCTGTCGCCAAGCGCTACTTTGAAAGCGTGTACCCCGACCGCAAGGTCATCGGGCTGGACTGCCGCACCGTGATTGAAGAGGGCGGCAGCCTGCATTGCATGAGTAAGCATGAAAGTCTATAAGACCGCTCGCGCCCAATCATACTAAGTACGTCCCCCGAGCGCTCGCTCTCGCAACCGCCCCAGCTTAACGCCTGGGGCTTTGTTGCTCACAGAGACCGCTCGTTTTTTACATTGTCTCGTCTTCGAGGAGTTCCTGCACGTGTTGTGCGAAGGACTGCAAGCTCGGATCTCGCGCACCCATCAGCAGAATCGTGTCGCCGGGCTGGGCGTATTCCACCATTTTTTCGGCGCATTCGTTGCGGTCGGCGATGTAGATGGCTTCGCAGCCCTTGAGCAGGAGGTCATCGGCAAGGTCACCGGCGCTGATGTCGCGGGTGACGGTGCCGCCGGCGTAGTAGATTTCGCTGAAGAACATCACGTCGTTATCACGGTCGTCGTCAAAGTCCTTGGGGCGAAGCGTCTTCGCGATAAATTCCACAAGGTCTTTGCGCAGGAATCGCGTGGGGCCAAAGCCGTGAGGCTGGAACCAGGCGATGACGCGGCCCTCGGTAAAGTCCTGGGCGCTTCTAATGCTGGCGGCAATTTTTGCCGGATTATGCGCGAAGTCATCCACCAGAGTCACGCCGTTGAAGGTCCCTAAAATCTGGTGACGGCGGAACACGCCGGGGAATGTCGCAAGGGCATCGGCACAGGTATGCAGCGAGACTCCTGCGCGGAGAGCGGCGGCCGTTGCGGCCAAGGCGTTTTCCATATTGTGCTTACCCGGAAGCGGCACGACAAACTTCACCAGTTCTGCCTGGTGACGCACGCGGAACTGAATGGACGTGCCGACTGACTTGAAGTCCGTACCCTGCACGCCTACGTAATTTTCAAAGCCAAAATCGAATTCGCGACCGGCGCTGAACTTCTTGGCCAGCGGGTGCGCATCGTTTACAATCAGAATCTTGCCGTTATCAAGAATGTTGTGGCTGAACTTGAGGAAGATTTCCTGGAGTTCGCTCAATTCCTTGTGGTCCTTGTCCACATTCAAAATCAAGCCGATTTCGGGTTCGTAGCGCACCAGCGTTCCGTCGCTTTCGTCTGCTTCGACCACGAGCCATTCACCCTTACCGGACACGGCGTTACCGATCTTGCCTTCCTTCTGCAAATTCACGAGGCCCGCCCCCGTCATGACCGACGGCTGGAGGCCCGCATATTGCAGAATGTGATAAATCATGGCGGTCACGGTGGATTTTCCGCTGGTGCCCGAAACGGCGATGGTCTTCGCCTCTTTAGAAATCTTCGCGAGCATTTCGCTACGGTGCATTACCGGGATTCCCAGTTCCTTGGCGCGCTTGAGATCCGGGTTCGTATCTTCGATGGCGGTACTCACCACCACTGCAGAGAGGCCCGCAACAACGCCCGAACCATCCTGCGGAAAGCACTTGACGCCACATTCTTCAAGCTGGCTCATGACGAGCGGCTTTTCTGCCGCACCGAACTGGCGGTCCGAACCGCTAATAGAAACACCCTTGCCAACCAAATACTGGGCGATGGCACTCATGCCTACGCCTGCTACACCGATAAAAAAGTAAGATTCCATGTTAGGAAATGTAGTAAAACCTTGTATCCTGTCGCTCATTTTTCATTGAAGCAATCATCTTTCAGCAACCAACTACGATAGTAGGTCAATGAAGAAAACTTGTATTTGGGTTGCAAAGGGTCCTTTTTCAAACCATTAATAAAATCGTCAATATACTTTTGAAACTTTTCAACTATAAACATATATCGCTTCATTACTTCTGTATGCTCCCGTGAATCAATATGAGCTGGCATACCGATTTCATCATCATTAAAAATGATAACACTTTTGCTAAAATCTAATCCCGATGAAGTACGCTTTGATTTTTCACTTTCAAATTTATACGCATGCGTATGCTGAATATTTGATCTAAATGGAATAGCAAACCTAAAGGATCGATATTCCACAAGCAACACCAAATAGGGGCGGTTTTTCTTCACAAGAATTTCGGCATTATCTGCATACCGTTCATAGAACAAGGGTGAAAGCAGCATAACCTTAGGCATATTTTCTTTTTTCATAATTTCCTTTTTGGGGCATAACAAAAAAAGAAGCCGTTTCTATATAGATATATAAAAACGGCTTCATCTAATGAGCTTTCTTTTTTATCTCAGGTGGTCGCTCTACCACCCTGTCATCATTTTGAGCTTTCTTTTTTATCTCAGGTGGATGCTCTGCCACCCTGTCTATACCAAATATACATTATTGTTCGACAAAAGACAAGTGTAGAAGGAAAAATGCAAAAAATGGGGCAATGATGTTGTTTTTTGTTTAAATAAAAACAGTCGTATAACAGGGAATTTTAGGGAATTGTACCATTTTTGTCTTTTTACAATCAATTTCGACAACCAGATGACTGTCAAATTATATATTCATACCATGAACTTCTCGGATTCAAGATTCACGACGATTGCGCACCGCAATTTGTGGGGGCAGTGGACTTTCGTGTTCGAGAAATCCAAGTTGTGTAGCCTGCGATATACGGGAGAAGGTGTGCCAAGTTCGGTTCAAGCCTGCGCCTACGCCGAGCCTGATGTGATTCAGACTTTATCGTCGACGGTGGCCCGCGCCTACCGCAAGGCCGTGCAACAGCTTAATTTGTATTTAGCGGGTAAACTCCGCGAATTTTCGCTCCCGCTTAAGGTGTACGGCACCGATTTCCAGAAGAAGGTCTGGGAAGCCATCGCCGAGATTCCTTACGGAGAAACGCGCACCTACCAGCAGGTGGCCGAAGCAGTTGGAGAGCCCCGCGCCACGCGTGCCGTGGGCGCCGCCCTCCGCGCGAACCCGTTACAGATTATACTCCCCTGCCATCGCGTGGTGGGCAAGGGCGGAAGCCTGGTCGGCTACGCCCTGGGGCTCGACCTCAAGCGGCGTCTCCTCGTTATCGAAGGCGCAATCCCGCAGGAACTCTTATTAGAGTAAGCCTTCTTGCCGAACGTTGACAACGAGCGTTTTTCATAATTTGTTAAAAATACCCCGGTTTCCCGATGTGTTTTTTAAACGATGCTAACCAAAGAATGAGGAGTTCTCATACTTCTTTGGTCTGTTTATTATGCCGAGCTTTGGTAACAGGTATTAAGCTGTTATCAAAGCGAAGGAAGACCAAAGACTGACTAACCTTTTGGAGTTCTCAAATTTCTTTGGTCTGTTTATTTTGTGCATTAGGCTTCCGAGAATGCGGGCGGAGTCTAATGAATTTTTTACCGCTGTGGACCGGGAGCTGTTTTGCCCCCTCGCCAGCATGCGACACGCGGACCTCCCCCGCTAGTTCCGTCTGCCCAGTAAATAGGTTATGATTGATAGCCATACTTTTCAATTTACTAAAAAAATTTTTTCTGTCAATAACACAGGTCCTTTTTCGCACCTAAAGGCAATTCTTGGCCAATTCGGAAACGACAGATTACTATATTTCACGCCGTTATTATCGGCTTTACGCCTGCAAAAAAGGAATTAGTATGAGAAACTCGCTCAAGATTGAAGGTCCGGTCAAGACTTACCTTAAAGAAGACGAACTCCCGAAAGCATGGTACAACGTCCGTGCCGACATGAAGAAAAAGCCCGCACCGCTCCTGAATCCGGCAACCGGCAAGCCGGTCACGTTCGAAGACTTGCAGCCGGTGTTCTGCGATGAACTCATCAAACAGGAACTCGATAACGACACCGCATACATCGAAATTCCTGAAGAGATCCGCACTTTCTACAAGATGTACCGCCCCTCTCCGCTCGTTCGCGCCTACTTCCTTGAACAGGCACTCGGCACTCCGGCACACATCTACTACAAGTTCGAAGGAAACAACACCTCGGGCTCCCACAAGCTCAACTCCGCTATCGCTCAGGCCTACTACGCCAAGAAGCAGGGCCTCAAGGGCGTCACGACTGAAACGGGGGCTGGCCAGTGGGGCACCGCCCTTTCGATGTCCACCGCCTTCTTCGGACTGGACTGCCAGGTTTACATGGTGAAGGTTTCTTACGAACAGAAGCCGTTCCGCCGCGAAGTCATGCGCACCTACGGTGCAAGCGTCACCCCGTCGCCTTCCATGACGACTGAAATCGGCAAGAAGATCAACGCCGAATTCCCGGGCACCACGGGTAGCCTCGGCTGTGCCATTTCTGAAGCCGTGGAAGCCGCCGTGAAACAGCCGGGTTACCGCTACGTTCTCGGTTCCGTGCTGAACCAGGTGTTGCTGCACCAGTCTGTGATCGGTCTTGAAACGAAGGCCGCTCTCGACAAGCTCGGCGTGAAGGCCGACCTCATTATCGGTTGCGCTGGCGGTGGCTCTAACCTCGGCGGTCTCGTGAGCCCGTTCATCGGTGAAAAGCTCCGTGGCGAAGCCGACTACGATATTCTCGCTGTGGAACCGGCTAGCTGTCCGAGCTTCACTCGCGGCAAGTACGCCTACGACTTCTGCGATACCGGCAAGGTTTGCCCGCTCGCCAAGATGTACACGCTGGGCTCCAGCTTCATTCCGTCTGCAAACCACGCCGGCGGTCTCCGCTATCACGGCATGAGCAGCATCCTCTCCGAAATCTACGATCAGGGCCTCATGCGCGCAACGTCCGTGGAACAGACCAAGGTGTTCGAAGCCGCCAAGCTCTTCGCCCAGACCGAAGGCATTCTCCCGGCTCCGGAATCCAGCCACGCTATCCGCGCGACGATTGACGAAGCTCTCAAGTGCAAGGAATCCGGTCAGGCCAAGAACATCGTGTTCGGCCTCACCGGCACGGGTTACTTCGACATGGTCGCTTACCAGAAGTTCAACGATGGCGAAATGGCCGACTACATACCGACGGATGAGGACATCGCCAAGAGCCTCGCTCAGCTTCCGCAGGTCAACGGCTAGCTAAAACGTTATTGCGAGGAACGCAGTGACGAAGCAATCCATCCTTAAATAGATTAGCCCCGGAATTAATCCGGGGCTTTTTGCTTATATCTTTAATCGCTCAGTCCTAGTTCTTGCTACCAGTGACGCGGTAGCGGAATTCTCGCCCATTCTTTTTGAAGCGAACGAATAGGGCCTGTTCCTTTTGGTCGTAATAGAGCTTTGGCTGTTGCGGTTCTACGGCCTGCAGGCGCGGCAAGCTGCGGATTGCAATCGTACTATCTTGTGCCGTCGAATCTGTTTTGACTGAATCGATTTTAGAAGAATCTTGCTGAGTGGAGTCCGTCTTCACGGTATCTTTTGAGGTCGTGTCAGGCTCGGGTTCTTGCGCCTTCAAAAGTTCCAGCATTTTTTCGGCATAGCGTTCGCCAAACGTCTGGTAACCTTCGCGCGTAAAGTGCAGCGTATAGCTGGCTTCTTTAAGTGCCGGGCAGCCCTGTGCCGAAATCAAGTGACCGTTCGGAATGAGTTCTGCCGCCTGCTTTACAGCGTCGTTACGCCAACCGAGGTCACCCGTAGGAGCAAGTTCGCCAATCAGAATCGGAGTCTTTTCCGGGTCGAGTTCCAGCTCGGCAATCAAGTCGTCGTAGACTTTTTTCACTCGTTTCGGCCAGTCGTTCATCTGGTAATCCGCTTCGCCCTGATGGAAGAGGAACCCCTTGATAACGCCCTTCTGCTTTGCGATTTTACCCATCTCGACAATGCGCTTGTACAAATCGCCGCCGTATTCGTCCAGGTACTGAATCCACCAGGTGTCGCCTTTGTTCTTGGCATTCTGCACGTAACTCTTGTTGCGGTCCTTATCGAACAGGTCAATGCTCTGCCCACCAATCGCCACGTTCGCGACAGCCACCGTAATGCTATCTGGCAATTCCTTGATCATTTTGCGACCGAAGAAATCGACAATGCCGACCTTGGATTGGCTATGCCCCATCGGGGGTGCCGCCGGGTAAAACTCGCCCACCTTCTGGTTCGAATGGTTGCCTGCACGCAACACCTGAAACCGCGGATTTGTTTGACGATCCGCATCGGTCACGGTCGCCTGCCCCGACATATTCGATTGTCCGTAGGCCAGGTAGATATGCAGATTAGGGTCTTGAGCCAAGGCGGCGACACAAAGCGCCGTCGTTAAAAATAGGGATTTTCCAAACATATGAACCTCCTTTTTTCCACACCAAACGTATTGAAGATAATAAAAACGAATGAAAAAGAGTTTTTTCATTCGTTCTAAATAAGTTTATTTTGATGCTCTGAGGCTGTTTACCGCAAGTTCACGCGGAGCATTTTATTAGAATCCTTGCTGCGAATAAGGTATGTGCCCGCGTTCAGGCCCGCCTTGCGCAAAGATTCTTGCAGCGAAATTCGACCTTGAGTTCCGTTTTTAACGACACCCAGATACTTTCCGTTCAAATTGAACACTTCAAAAGTATCGTCCGCCAAATTCAGGCGCAGGCTTTGAGCATGAACAGTCCCCGTAGGATTCGTTCCAGAGGAATCGTCCGCCACCGCATACCATACGGCCTTATCCAGGCTTGCGGTCGCATCGGTAGGCGGAGTCGTGAGGTTTGCGCCGTAGTTTGCATTGTTAAGCATTCCGTTGTCGACCATGCCGTAGAAGATCCCCTTCGAAATTTCCTTGTCGAAGTTGTTTTCGAGGTCGCCGCGCAACTGCGCCGTGCCAGAGAGCTTTTTGCCGTTTAATGCCCACATCACGCCGTAGACTTGAGCGTTGTCGGTCACCGTCGTATTCACGATAATCGAAAGCGCGCCTACCTTAGCCTTGCCGGTAATGCTTCCGCTTACAAGCCACGCGTCTTCTTCGAGCACGGCATCGTCGCCAATGGTACCTGCAGTCACGAGCGCGCGCCCGCGGACAACGGCATTCCCGCTAATGGTTCCGCCGTCTACAACCGCGAAATCCTCGATGCGGGCTTTGCCGCTAATGGTGCCGCCGTTCACGACCGCATCGGGACCCACGTATACGCTCGCATCGACCTTCGCCTTGCTGCTCACGAGGCCGCCGCCGTTGCTGTGCCTGGTGTATCCACTGGTGTTTGTGGGCTTCCAGAAGTCCTTATTGTAGCCCTCGGGAGCGCCATTCTCGACCTCGATCATGTACGGGTAACGATAAATGCTGTAGTAAAACTGGTCCCACAAAATCGTCTGAATCTCGGTCGGAGTCGCCGTCACGGCAAGCCACAAAGCCTTGTCGCTTGCCTTCGTCTCGATTTCAAGATTGAATCCGGTACCATGCTTCATCTCGCTGTAACGGGGCGTTCCGTCCGCGCCCTCCGCGACTAGCCCGACCGTCCAACCCGAGGCCGGGTCCGGCAGCTTGTCGGGCGCGTAGTTGCACCAGTTGTATGTTTTTCCCTTGTAGTAGTCGGTATTGTCGCCAAAGCATTTATAGCCGTTTACCGTCGGCTTGCTCTGCACGATGCCGCGGAACTTGACCGTCACCTTGCCGGCGGAATCCGGATAGATTCGCACCAGGTTGTAGCCCCAGCGCTGCGGAGCCCAGTAGCTTGGAGAAATGTATTGCTCCGGGCATTCCTCTTCCATGCCTTCGCGCGGTTCATAATCCGGACACGGGATCTTGTTCAGCATAGTCACGCGCGGGTGTCTGCGGTAGTTGTCGCCCCAACTGGCGTCACGACGCGTCTTGAATTCATAGTCGCCATAGGATTTTTTATACAAAGTCTTCTTTGCGGGTGCATACTCGAGCGTCGCGTTCTTCATCGCAAACTTGCCGAACTGCTGGTTCAGGCTATCGAGCGTCCAACCGTAAACCATCATCATGGCGGTAAACGGCGTCTGCTCCATGCGGCCGTCTTCGCCATCGCGGATCGATTCCATCCAGATGCGGTTTACCTCGTGAGCACCCTTGTAACCACCGCCGAATTCTTCTTTGAGGTGTTCCAAGAATTGCCAGTTGCAGTAGCGGTCTCGCGTAGAACCGTAATACAGGTACGGATAATTAATCAGGTATTCCGAGCAATGGGCGTCGTTCGGATTGTACTGGTGCGCCATCCAGTTCGCGTGGCTTTCGGCGAACCAGCCCGAATGGCTGTTGTTACCCATCCAACCCGCAACGCCTTGCAGGCCGTGCGCGAACTCGTGCGATGTGCCCCAGTAATCCTTGAGGGAGCCCACGCCAATCCACATACCGGGGCCGAATTCATTGTTCAGGCCCTTCACGTAGTCCTGCCCGCCGTAGAGCGCCGCCATGACGGAATTGTCGAACACATAAATGTTGCTCTTGAGTTTTTTATCGGGGCTACTCGGGAACGGCAACATCCAGCCGAGCGAATCGATGTAGAAGGAATAAACCTTCTCAAGCGATGTGAGCACGCCCTGCGCATCCGCATTCGGAATTGAGACATTGTTCGCCTGGCCGTCGTCCGTCGTAGGCTTCTTGCAAACTTCAAAGTGATCCGATTCGGCGATCAGCGTAAAGCCGTTACTGGCGCACTGGTTTACCCATTCAATGGCGGCGTTCGCGCTTACTGCACCTGCGCAAAATACCGCCATGGCAATATTTATACCATGATTGATTTTCATACATTTTTCCCAAACAACACACCCACGCGGGCGATATAAATAAATATAAGCTCGTTTAACTAAAACGAGCTCTTGTATACAAAATTAAACAATCTGTCGCTGTTTTTTGTTCAACAGGCAAAACTACTTTTTTTCGGGCTCTTTTGCCTTTTGATCTTTAGCGGTCGAATCCTTGGATTTAGAGTCGCTCACTTTGGAATCTTCGGCCTTTTTCTTTTCGGGGCGGCCAATATTCTTGTAGTTCGGCGTAATGCTTATGCAGGCCGGAACCTTGGGAGGTTGCCTGTAAAGTGCCAATTCCTTGGTAAAAACGCCCTTTGCTTCGGAATACACGCTCCATTTGGTGCCTGCAGGGCAATTCTCGATAGGCACTCTCGAAATGGCGGTAAAGCGCGCACCAGTCACTTTGTATTCAAAGTAGTCCGAAGACGAGGTGTCCGGCAATTGCAAGGCCTTTGGCCCTCCAACAGTCTTTGTCCTGCCAAAATAGGCCTTTTGTGCCTTGATATAGTCCAGGGTATGCTGTTCCAAATCTTCGATTGCAGAATCAACAGAAGCAAGCTTGGCCGATTCCTGGCAACTACGAATCCCTGCGAAACCGCCCACTAATACGACAATTGCTGCAGCCGGAATGGCCAGTTTTTTAAGCGGAATTTCCCCGATGTTTGCAATTATTTCACGAAAAGAGGTTTCTTCGCCTTCTTCTTCGATACCGTCAGTTTCCCATTTAAGGAGCTTGAGGGTCACAAGAATATGCACAAAGAACCTAGGTAAAGCAAGCCCCACCACAGCAATAGCCAACAACACGATTGCAATAAACAAGAGAACCGTCAAGGCCGATTCTGCTGAAGGAAGTAACCCTTGAACGTCTTGAAGCATCTTGAACAGCTGACGGTCTTCGGCGAAGTTCTGGAGTGCCATACGCCCGGTAAAGCTGTCGTAGCGCGTAAGGCCAAGCTGAACGCCTTCGGATGCCATTTGCAGCACGGCAGCAAGCGCCCGTTCCAGGAACAAGAAAACCATGCCCACTAGGGCGATTAGCGATGCAATCAACCGTGCCGTGCGTACCGGAGTCAAACCCGTATTTTTCTGTCCTTCTGTCATAGGCTATTACTAGTGTGAAGTGTGAGGTGTGAAGTGTGTAATGACAAATTACAAATTTCACACTCCACATTTCACATTATTTTACTCCTGCCAGTTCCTTGGCGAGCTTTTTCGCGGTGGTAAAGTCTGCCTTGCCCGTACCGAGCTTAGGCACTTTTTCGACTGCAAATGCAAGGGACGGCAACATAATCGGCGGGAAATTGCTTGCTCGCAATTCCGAAATCACGTCCTTCGGGTCCTTTTCGCCTTGGTACAAAAGAACAATCTTTTCGCCCTTGGCAGAATCCGGAATGGTCGTCACCAAGTAGTCGCAGCCTTCCAGGACCGGCGTATCCTGAATCTTCTTTTCGACGGCACCCAGGCTCACCATTTCGCCGCCGAGCTTTGCAAATCGGCTGTAGCGGTCCACAATCGTCAAGAATCCGTCTTCGTCCAGGTAGCCCTTGTCGCCGGTGCGGTAGTAACGAATACCGTTGATTTTGACAATCACGCTATTTGTGCGGTCCGGGTCCTTGAGGTAGCCCTGCATCACCTGGCAGCCGCCAATCAGAATCATGCCCGCTTCGCCTGTCGGGAGTGGAATGTTCGTTTCGGGGTCTACAATCAGGAACTGTGTTCCCGGAAGCGCAGGACCCACGGTACCCGGCTTATTATTTATCTGGAGCGTCGTGTAGTCGTTATGCAGAGTGTTTTCGGTATTCACCGAGGCCACCGGAGCCGTTTCGGTGCAGCCGTAACCTTCGTAGATTTCTTTACCGAACTTGAGGCGGAATGCAGTTGCAAGTTCCGGGCGCAAGGCTTCGGCACCGGCAATAATCATGCGCACGTACTTGAACACCAACGGGTGCACATAGCGGCTCACCGTAAAGGCTCGCAAGAACGTAGGCGTTGCCACCAAGCATGTCACATGGAATTCGGCGCATACGCGGGCCATGGTCTTTACGTCGGTGGGGTCTGCCACAGCCACAATCGGACAGCCTTCGGTCAAGTTCAAGAGGGTCGTGACAGTCAGGCCAAAGCTATGGAACAGCGGGAGTTCCGAAAGCATTACGTCGCCGCGGCTCACGTTGATAATGCAGGCTAGCTGCTGAATGTTACCCATCAAGTTCCTGTGGCTGAGCATTACGCCCTTCGGAGTTCCCTCGGAACCGGAACTGAAAACAATGACCGCTGTATCGTCGATCTTGGTACGCTTGCAGAAAATAAAGCGAATGAGCCAGCTCGGCATAATAATGCAAAGGAACAGGAGAGCCGCAATCTTTGCCTTCGGAATCTCTTTCATCAAGTCTTCGGCGTAAAGAATGCGGAGTTTGTCCGAGGCAATTTCAGAGTAGTCGTTCCCTCTCCCCTTCAGTTTCTGGATAAATTGCCTGCTCGAAATGACCGTCGTCACGTCGGCGCGTTCGCAACAGTACTTGACGTTTTCGACCGACGAGGTGTAATTCAAGTTCACATTCGTCTTGCCCATGACCCAGAGTACCAGGTTCACGATGACGCCAGCGGGGCTCGGCGGGAGCATGATACCGATATTCTGTTCATCATTGCCAAGCTTTTTCTTTAAAAGACCGCGGAATGCCATAACGGCGCCCATGAGTTTGTAACCCGAAAAGTGTTTGCCGTCGGGGCTGTAAATGGCAGGCCCGTGCTTCACGTAGCGCTTGCAAGTACGAATCCAAGACGAGGCAATCGGGTGCACGAACTTGACAGCGTACTTCCAGGCATCAATCGAAATTTTGCGGACAATGGCGCGAATCTCGTTAGGAGGCGTCGTTGCAGGAATGGCCTCGCCAAAGGCAACCGTCACGGAACGGTCCGAAGACGCGCCGTACATGTTGGAGCCGCTATAGCTGTAGTTGGAGCCCCAAAGGCCCTGAATGTAGAACGGGACAATCACTGCATCGGTCTCGTCAACAGCCGAAGAATAGTCAATGGTAAAGGGTTCCACGTGCGGGGACTTGGACACCTCGCCTGTGGGGAATATGACCACGGCTTTACCCTCCAGAAGATCCTGATGGATTTTGTCCATGGCCTCTTTGGGGTTATTGTTGTCAATACGGATCATGCCCAAACGCTTGAGGACTGCGCGCAGGTACCACTTTTCAAAGTGGTCCTTGTTGCTTGCAATGCAAAGCGGACGGGGGGATGCCATCTGCAACATGGCCCAGTCGATAAAGCTGTGGTGGTTACCCACCAAAAGCACCGGTCCTTCGTTCGGAATATTCTGCACGCCAAGCACGCGAATGCGGTAGCGGTTGAACACCAGCTTAAGAAGCGTGCGGAGCAACGCCTGCGGCAAGTTCGAAATGGTCCATACAAACACCACCAGCGATACGATGGCGATTCCGAGGAAGTACAGTTGCGGACGGATGTTGGTGTAATGGACCATTAAGGAGAATAGGAACAAGAAGGCAATCAGCACGATTGCCTGGATCATGTTTGCCAAGGCCAGCACCGAACCGGAATTGTTTGGGCGCGTATTGTATTGCAACAAGGCGTTCACCGGCACCAGGAAGAGACCGCCGAACAAACCGGTCAAGGAATAAAGAATCACCAGGGCTATGGGGTTCACAAAGAACGGCACCAGGAACATGCAGATGGATACACCAATCATGCCCATGGGGATAAAGCCGGTCTCGATAAAGTCACGGGACTTGGTGGCCGCAATAATGGAACCAATCATAAGGCCAACAAAGGCGAATGCTAGGTAATTCTGAATAGTGTCGATTGCATAGGAGCCTGACACATCCTGATACATAAGCACGAACACCTGAGCCAAGGCCCAGAACATGGAAAGGGCGATAATCGAAGCGCGCAATGTCGGCACTCGCCAACCGAGGCTCAAGTGCTTTTTCACGTTCTCGATATTCACGTTCGGGTTTTCGTACTTGACCTTGGGCACCATAAAGCTAGCCACTGTTCCAAGCACACCGACACCCGCCAAAATCCAGGGAATCACGAGTGATTCCGAAGTAATACGGTGAACCGCTGCATACGACTTGAGCGATTCCAGGTTAATGAGGTTTACCCCTACCACTGCAAGCCAAGACGCACAAATAATACCGCCCAAGCCAAAAATCTGCAAAAAAGCATTCGCAAAACTCAAGTTGCGAACGCCAAACATCTCTTTAAGAATACCGTATTTTGCGGCACTATGGATAGCGAAACCGCAACTCAAGCCAATAGACAGCCAGAACGCCACACGCGGGGTATTGCAGGTCACAAGAATCGCCTGAGCAATCACAAAGACCGTCATCATGAGTGACGACCAGGCAAGCACCTTGTTCTTGGAAAACCTATTGGTAAAGAACCCCGCAAAGAATACCATTAGAATATATGGAGCGAGGAAGAAGATTTGCAGCATGAACGCTTGCCAGGTCTGTCCCGAATCCTCGTTCACAAACGATCCGGACAAAATCTTCTGGGCATAAATAAACACGCCCATTTGTACAAAGGTCATCGCAAGGATCGACAAGAAATATCGAATCGTACCCTTAGTTTTCCACATACAATACCTTCTAAAAAGGATGAAGTTATTACCAGGATAATTTAAAAAAATCCCTAGTTGGATTCACTAGGGGTTTTCCGAAATAATCTATTTAAAAGCTTAGATTGTAACCAAAAGTTTAACAACGACTTACGGCTTGGGCGGCATGCCGATTCCAGCCGATTTGAAGGCTTTTTTGGCGATAAAGGGCATTGCGATAAAAATCATGATATAGCCGAATACAAAACAGGCAATTTGAGAGCCCACGAACATGGGCATAAAGGGCGGCTTATGGTCGGGCGGCATGAGCACAAAGAACGCAAAAGTCACCATGACAGCCGTCATGAGCGGCGTGTAAATCAGGTTAGAAACGAAGGTTTCGATGGCGTGAGTCGTGATTTTATGCGGCGTCAGGTGCAATTTTTGGCCAAGAGCGGCGTTCACCTTGCCCATGGGCACCACAAACCCGATGCCAAAACTGACCACAAAACTGAGCAAAAAACTGCCGAACCAGCCGATAATAATCGGGGCAAGTGGCATTCCGGCAGGGCGTTCCGCCGTCGCGGTACCAAAAATACTGAGTGTAAAGCTCATCCACAGAGCCATCATAAACGAAATTCGGAGGCCGACAGCCTTCATTTGAGCCGGATTCGAGCCGCGATTCTGGTTTTCGGTATTCATAAGGAGTCCTTCTTATAACTTTTGTTTACAAAGATATACTCTTTTTTCATGAAAAAACATTTTTGTTCAAATAATTGTAAAAAAGTCGTTGTACGTTTCAAAACAAAACAACTTTCTAATCTTTGCACTTGGCATGAAAATTGCTAAATATGGCACGGAAAATGTAAAACAGAGCCCCGACATATCAATGTGAGGCATTTTTAAAGGATTATTTAGAAATGGCAGAAGATTTGAATCAGCAGGAACCGACCGCAGAAGAAAAGGCAAAATTCGAGAATGACGTGCTCAAGGCCGCCGAAGACGCGATGAAGATGGAGGCCGAGGCCAAAAAGGCCGACGCATCTGACGCCCAGGCTGAAGCCGCCGAGCAACCCGCTGAAGCTGCAGAAAAACCGGCAGAACCTGCCGAAGCCGCTCCCTCTGCTGAAGAAGTTCTGAAGCAGCAGCTGGCCGATGCCACTGACCGTAACCTACGCCTGATGGCTGAATTTGACAACTACCGCCGCCGTACCGCCAAGGAACAGCTCGAACTCATCGAAACCGCGAACGGCAAGCTTCTGGAGAAACTCTCCGAAGTGCAGGACAACTTCGAGCGCGCCTTCGCGAGCGAAAACAAGGCCCAGGATCTCGAAGCCTTCGAGAAGGGCATGCAGATGATTTACAACCAGTTCGCAAAGATTTTGACCGACGCGGGCCTCGAACAGATTGACCCGACCGGTGCCGAATTCGACCCGAACTGCCACGAAGCCCTGATGCAGCAGCCCAGTGAGACCGTGCCCGAAGGCCACGTGGTCACCGTGTTCCAGAAGGGCTACAAGCTCAAGAACAAGATCTTGAAGACCGCAAAAGTCATCGTCTCTTCCGGGAAATAAGCCCGCGCCGCCATCCGGAGCCGCGCGACTCCCCCGCTATTTAGGCACAGTTACGCTTTGTACTGTGCCATTTTTTCGTGCAATTCCAAAAAATAGTCGAAATCGCTGTGGAAAAGCTTATCCTGAACCACGCGATATTTTTCCCATTCCGTGATGGCGTGGGCCTGGGCCACTTCCATGGAAATTTTGCCCGCATTCGTCAAAAGTTCGTGTTCCGTAGCCTCAAGAATGCGGTCGAGGTGCCTCGCCCAGTCTTCCATCGTCATGGGAATGTGCCTAGCGGCCTGCATTTCTGCAAAATCCAGATAACCCGAGACAATCAGCTCAAGCGCCTTGAGTTCTTGGCCGTGAATCGCCCAGTGGAGCTTGTTTTGGACCTTCTTGAAAAAATCCCGGGTGATTTTTGCAGAGGGATCGTAATCTAACGCAGTCGAATAGATATCGGTCACCTTCTGGTAAAAGCGTCGCTCCGACACGCGGATTTCTCGAATGGCTTCCAATTGCCGCTCGAAATAGTCTTCGGTAAGGATTGTCCCGAAATTCTTGAGCCGCTCCTTGTCCATGACCCAGCCCTGGATGGTGTAATCCTTGACAATTTGCCCCGCCCACTTGCGGAACTGCACCGCCCGCTCGTTGTTGACCTTGAACCCCACGGCGATAATCATCTGGAGGTTGTAGTGCATTATTTCACGGGAAACCTGTCGTGAACCTTCTGTTTGAACTATCCGAAAATTTCGGATAGTTGGTTTTTCGGGCAATTCACCATCTGCCAGAATTTTTGAAATATGGTCATTAACCGTACGCACATCGACCCCGTACAGTTCTGCCATCATTTTTTGCGTGAGCCATACGTTTTCGTCTTCGTAACGCATTTCGACGCTCTGTTCGGAACCGCCCACGGCAGCCACATAAGTCAAGTATTCCGCAGCGGAACTGCGGATAGACACGGGATTGATTTTTTGGCTATTTTTGCTCATTTGAACACTAATATATATAAATTGAACTCCCCTGTCAATAGCCGGAGGGGACAATTTGTGTGAAAATAAACTAAATTTGGGGTGTAGATTTTTGAGGTTACTGGAGGTCTTCTGTGAAGATTTTTGCAAACGCTTTGGCTCTGTCCATTCTCCTAGCCCTGCTTGCTGCATGTGGCGATGAATCCTCTTCTTCTGTTTCGCCGGAACCGGGCGACGATTCTTCGTCTTCTGTCATCCCCGCCTCGAGCGGGGATCTCCAATCCTCGTCTTCTCAAAAGAGTTCCGGCAAGGAAAAGTCTTCTTCTAGCGAGAAGAATGTGAAGGAATCTAGTTCCTCAACAACTGCCAAGAATTCTTCTAGCTCCGTTGATGACAACAAGAGTAGTTCTTCAATCAAAAAAGAAGATTCCAGCAGTAGCGTGGAGATTGCTTCTTCCTCTAGTGTAACGCCGAAGTCGAGCAGCAGCGAAGACGTAAAGCAGTCTTCTTCGAGTGTTGTTGCTTCGAGCAGCAGCGTGGCTGAGCAGTCGAGTAGTAGCTCTTACGATAGAACGATTGCATTCAATGGATCCTTGTGGCGTAAGGGTGAGTACAAAATATTTGTTGACACCCGCGACAACCGTGAATACTATTACATACAAATTACTGGTGAAGACACGGCGGGCAAGGCTGCCGCAATCAAGGTGATGGCCGAAAACCTGAATGTCGGCGAATTCGTTTGGGGCTTTGAGGATCAAGAAGATGATTCTAAAATAGAACGCTACTGTTACAAAAACGATACTGCTAACTGCAACAAGTACGGAGGCCTATACCAGTGGGCAGAAATGATGCAGTTGCCGAGCCGTTGCAACACCGAAAGCTGTGCCGATTTAATCAAGCCGAACCACCAGGGAATTTGCCCCAGTGGCTGGCGTCTGTTGACTTATAATGACTACTACATTGTGGTGCATGCTGATAACAATGAAGATGGTGTAAAGGGAACCCGTGCTGGTCGCTTTGGCGGTAGCAATGATAGTGGCTATAGCCTTATTGGTGCTGGGTATCTTTGGGATCATTCTTTTAGAAGGGTCGATGAAGTTATTTATTGGCATTATCCTGCAGAGGGCTTTTTAGATTTTCCTCTTACATCGCAAGTTGGGTTCCAGGGAACGTCGTCGACGACTCAAGGTTCGCAGGATACTTACAAAACCCATGGCTTTTCCGTCCGTTGTGTAATGGTTGAATAACCATCACTATCAAACTGTAAAATTTTAAACAAAAAATCAAAAAAATCGGCATTCCGTACGGAATGCCATTGAGGGTTATTATGTCTAAGAAGAACATTAAGAATAATAAGAAAAATTCCACCCGTAAAAATTACAAAATCGAAGCGCTCGAGCCGCGTCTGATGATGGATGCGGCTCCAGTCATTGATTTTACTGATCCAGATGTTGTAGAAGCTCAGCTTGCTGAACTTTGTACAGAATCCGAAAATCAGACTGCAACTGCTGTTTCTAACCAGGTTCAGTCAATTGTATTCCAGATGAAGGATTCGGCTGACCAGTCTTTGACCCAAATTTCTGATTTCCTAAAGAACGTTGAAACCGATGTGAAAAATTTGGTTAATGCTTCTTTTGATGATGCCAAGGCTAAGGCTGAAGCCTATATTAATGAGTTCAATAGTAATCCGGATCTTGATGAAAAAAATAAAATCCACTCCGTAGATACATCTATCTTTTTAGGATATCAGAATTTCAGTTGACTTTTTTGAGCCGGGGCGTTACCCGGAACACGTCCGGGGCAGGCTCTAGCGCGGCGACTGAGCGCCCGTTCGAGGGGGTGCTGGAAGCCTCGGCTATGGATTGCTTCGTCGCTTTGCTCCTCGCAATGACGTGCAAGCCGAAGCGAATGTTGTTAGCAAGCGAACGAGCCACGGAATTTTCCGTCTGTGAGCAATAAGCCCCAAGCGTTAAGCGAGGGCGATTGCGAGAGAGAGGCTGTAAAGCCGATCGGTCGCTCCTTGAGCGGGTAACAACATCGCAAAGGCCATACGCATAAGCCGGGGCTGCAAGCAGGGGGACAACTGCACAAGGCGAGTATCGCAGCCATGCTCGCATGGCTATGATCGAGCCGAACAGTTGGGACTTGAACAAAGTGAAAGTCCAACCCTCCCCCCCCTTTTGTAAAATTGTCAATGATAAGTTAATTCCGGGGCGTTCCGCGGGGCTTTTCGCGATATATCTTTATCTCTGGTGTAAAAAATGTTTGGAGATTAAGATGAAAAATATCTTATTCGTTTCTTCCGTATTGGCCTTGGCTTGTACGGGTTTCGCTCAGAAAATTGTAATCACGACGAACTATACGGCGGACCCAGCGCCCTATGTCCATGGGGATACGGTTTACCTGTACACGACCCACGACGATGACAATGCCGAAGGGTTCGTCATGTACGACTGGCTGTTACACACGTCTACAGACATGGTCAACTGGACTAGCCACGGGGCTGTGGCCTCCCTGAACGATATCCAGTGGAGTACTAAGACCAATGGCGCTTGGGCCGAGCAGGTTGTGTTTCGCAATGGCAAATGGTACATGTACGTCCCCATTCACGGCAACGGCATTTCCGTCTTGGTGGCAGATAGTCCCTACGGCCCCTTCAAGGAACCTCTGAACAAGGCCTTGGTGTGGCAGCGGCAACATTGGAACGACATCGACCCCACCGTATGGGTGGATGATGACGGCCAGGCCTATTTGTACTGGGGAAATCCCGACCTCTATATGATCAAGCTTAACGAAGACATGATCAGTACTTCCGGCAATATTGTTACCTACCCCAAGATCAAGGATTACCAGGAAGGCCCTTGGCTCTACAAGCACGATAAACATTACTATATGGCTTTTGCTTCCACCTGCTGTGCCGAAGGCATCGGTTACGCCATGAGCGACTCCCCCACGGGCCCCTGGACCTACAAGGGCGACATTATGCCTCATTCCTCCCGCAGTAATGGAAACCACCCGGGAATTGTGGATTACAAGGGGAAATCATACGTTTTTGGCCATCATTACCAGCTTTGGCACCAGAAATCCGATAAAATGGGCCTTAAGTTCCAGCACAAGGAACGCCGTTCTGTTGGCGTTGCCGAGATGAAGTATAATGCCGACGGAACCATCCAGAAGATTGAGTGGTGGCCGGATAATGGTGTGGCCCAGCTGGAAGATTTTGACCCGTACAAGCGCGTGGAAGCGGAAACCATGTCGTGGGGCGAAGAAGTGAGGGTCCGTAAGAGCGGTGCTGCCGGCAATACGGTCATCACCAATCTTACCGAAGGCAAGTACACCAAGATTAGCGGCGTGGAATTCGGTGACGCCGGCGCAGAATCCTTCTCGGCTTCCGTTTTGAGCGTTAAGAGGGCATCCTCCGTTACGGTTCGCCTGGACAAGGTGGATGGCCCCGTGGTTGCCAAGGCTGAATTCAGTAAGGACGGTCTGGTGACCGTGCCTGCCGAAGGTGCAGTTGGCAAGCATGATGTATTCTTCATGTTTGCAGGTGATTTCGAAGCCGATTACTGGGAATTTGAAGACAGCAAGACCGCAGTTCCTCAGGGGCCGTTCTGCAAGGCGAAACTCAGCGACCCCGAGGCAAAATGCGACGCGCCGGTAGTGGGCGCGAAGGTCGAGGGCACGGCCAACTTCATCGACTTCGAGAACTACGACGTGGGCGGTGCCGGCAAGGCCTACTACGACATGGATACCAAGAACCAGGGCGGCGAATACCGCGAAGACCGCGTGGACATCGTGAAAAACGGCGACGGATTTGCCGTGGGCTACACGCAGAAGGGCGAATGGCTGGAATACACCGTGAACGTGCAGGCCGGCGGGAAGCTCCCCTTCGAGCTCAGCTACGCGAGCGGCATGGACAACACGGGCGTGCGCCTGTTCATGGACGACGAGCCGATTACCGACACGCTCGCGCTCACGGGCACCGGGGATTTCGACACCTACGGCACCTTCAAGGGCACGACCACCAAGGAACTCACCGAGGGCGAGCACGTGCTCAAGGTGATGGTGACAAGCGATTACGTGAACCTCGACTGGATTGCCTTCGGTGAAAGCGAAGGCAGCGCTGAGGATATCAGGAACGGGACCACGGGCATCGTGCCGAAAATCGCCCTAAACGGCGCCGGAGCCGCGGGCATGGCAAACGCTTTCGCAAGGGCCGCGGGCAGCTACAGGGTATTCGACCTGATGGGCTCCGAGCTCGGGAACATGCGTCTGAACGCCGGCGCGACGCTCACGGACCTCAAGGCCGGACTCAAGACCGCCGGCTTCGGGAGCGGCGTCTACGTCGTCCGTAACCCCGCCGGAAAGACCCTGAAATTGCAAGTCGGGGAATAAGTTCCCGCGGATCTTAAACCGCGCGCAGCCTCCCCCGCATAAAAAATCCCCGACCTCTCGTAAAGAAGGCCGGGGTTTTTAGTGTCAAAGTTTAATGCAATTTTATGCAAATTGCAGAAAGTTGAATAAAATTGCAGTATTTTTATTAAAAATTATTGCTTTTTGCAGTCAATAAATGTACATTTGTAAGGTAACAAAGGAGCATTATATGGCACAGGCAACGATATCCGCACGCATCGACAGCAAGGACAAAGAAAGCTTTGACAAGTTCTGCAGCAATGTGGGGCTGTCCACTTCTGCCGCCATTTACATGTTCGTGAAAAACGTCATCAACGAGCGCCGCATCCCCTTTGAAGTCCGCGAACCCTCCCCCCGCTACAACGCAAGCGACATCGAAGCCCTCAAGAAAGGCATCGAACAGCTCAACGCCGGGAAAGGTGTTGTTCATGAACTCAGCGAATTAGAGTCAATGGAGAACGACTAATTGTTCATTGACATCCTTTCGTGCAAAGGTCATTACGAAGACGTTTGACGATTAAGTCGGCTTTTTGATTATATCCCCAATGAATATTGGGAGTTTTATATATCAAAAGCCGACTTTTTTTGTTTATAGGAGTAAAAAATGGATAAAAAAGAAGAAAAAGGTGAAATTGTGCTCTACCAGCCGGATGGCGAAGTCCGGTTGGAGGTTCGTGTTGAAAACGAGACCGTATGGCTGAATCGTCAACAATTGGCGCTATTGTTCAATCGTGACATTAAAACGGTAGGTAAGCATATCACAAATGCTTTGAGGGAAGAATGTCAAAATTCAGTTGTCGCAAAATTTGCGACAACTGCCGATGACGGCAAAATTTATCAAGTTGAGCACTATGATTTAGACATGATTTTGTCTGTGGGTTATCGTGTAAAATCGGCAAATGGTATTAAATTCCGCCGCTGGGCAAATCAAGTGCTCAAAGACTATATGCTCAAAGGGTACGCCGTAAACCAACGAAAAATTGCAACAGACTTGCAAATTGTAGACCGTTTGCATGAGCAGCGGCAGCTAATTGAGGACCAAAATGTAAAAATTGAAGGTGTGGAAAAATCCATAGCCGAACAGGATTCCCGCCTTTCTGCGGTCGAACAACGCATCGATTTCTTCGTCAAGGCTTCGCAAACTCCTACAGGAGGCATACTTGCGACTGGAACACGTTTTGACGGGCTCGTTTTAATTGCTGATCTCGTGAAGTCGGCGAAGCGTTCTGTAGTTTTTATTGACCCGTATGCCACAATCGAAGTACTGAAATTTGCGGCGATGCGTATGAAGGGCGTCAAGGCCGTTATTTATTCTCCAAGAATCACTCCCGAATTCAAGGAGGCTGTAGCCTTGCACAAAAAGCAATATCCTGACCTAGATTTAAAGACGATGCGGACGATTCACGACCGGTTCCTGCTGATTGATGACACAGTCTATCACTTTGGGGCTAGTTTCAAAGATATGGGCAATGAAATGACCGCTTATAGCGTTCTGAACTTTGTGACCCCTGAGGAGGTTATCGAGAAAGTACAGGAAAGCACCAATGCTTGAAAAAAAACGAAAGGGGAACATCTCCCCCACGGAGATTTTTTTTTATTTGATACAGAACAGGGCGGTAGGTCGCTGCCTGAGATAAAAAAGAAAGACCAATTTGATGCCCCCAAATTTTTTGGGTGATTAGAATAATCTCTTGACAATGGGATAATCTGAAAATAGATTAGAGGTATGATGATAAAATCTACATCGACCTTTGATAGGATTATGGCGGATCCGAAGCAGAAAGGGACTTTCGAAAAGGAATATGCAAACTTTCTTCAATCAGAAATGAAACTTCAGAATGCTCTTGCCGAGGGTGAAAGATCTGCCGAACAGGGCTGCTGGCTTTCCGCTGCAGACGTTCGGAAGAAATTTTAGCCCCTATTTTGAGAAAAACTTGAAATCGCATATTGCGATATCAAGTTCAGGCTTATGCAGGACTGGGTTCGGAATTTATCAGTTTCTTGATAAATTCCGGGGCGAAGTCGACGCCGTTTGGCCATGTGATTGTGTGCGCTTGCAGCGTGAAATCCTTAAAGGTATTGTCCAGTACACATTAACCAGTACTAGAAAAATTTAGACAAGAATTGTCCGGGTTCAATGGCGGGAACGGCGGATGCCCTAAAATCATCAATATTGCGCGTAACGATTTAATCGAGTTTTAAACGGGCGGCACATTGTTGTTGCAAGCCATCTTCTAGATCTTCGGTATTCGGTTTTTCTGTAACAGTCATGAAATCCGAAGCCGTTTCAGGAATAACTGTAAAGAACTGGCAGAACATATTTACCAGCTTCAACCTTTGCTCTGCGGACATATCCTTGCGGAGAATGTAGTAGATGTCGCAAAGGGAATGTGCCGTAACAAAACCTAAATGGCTCTGCCTAATACATTCTGCGATAATTTCTTTTGACTCGAGGAAAAATGGTTCACGATGTTGAACCATGTCGAGAATGACATTTGAATCAATAAGCAGGTTCATCTAGAAATCCCTGCTTTCTTCGCGTTCTTTCTTGTAGTCAATTTCGCGTTCTACTGAACCGGCGAATTCGTCAAGCAGGGCAAGACCAGCGGCCACATTAGTCGTTGACTTTTTACGTTCCAAAATGCGGTCCAATTTTTGCCGAAGGACAACAATCTGAAACAGAGGAAGTTCTTCCACCTGGGATTCGAGTTCTGCAAAAGCTGCGTCCGACATAATTAAACCTCTTGTCTATACCAAATATACTCTTTTCTTTGCAGAAAAGCAAGCAATGGGTTTTGCTGTGTGGGGCGTTTTCAGTGTGTTTGGTCACGGGGTGGTTGTTTTGGGGACTAAAAATTCATCAATCCTTTGATGAATTTTTCGGCATCTGCGGCTTTTGCTTCGTTTTTGATTTCGGAGATGGCTTTGGAGAGTTCGGCGTAAACATCGTCCAGGGGCGTGATGCGGCCGTTGCGCATGTCGTCTAAGCCCTTTTGCATCTTGGCGTAAAAGAGTTCATCCGATTCCTCGAGTGCTGACAAACATTCCTGCTTATCGTATGACATGAAAACTTCATAGACAATAGTCTGCGAACAAATATAATTCAATTGCTATGTCAGATTATGACAAAAATGGACTTTTTCGGGGTGTTTGGGCACGGGGCGGTTGTTTTGGGGCGGGGTTAAGCATCCATCATCAAGCGAGGTTCAAGAGACTCGATCTTGTAATTTTTGCGATTGATATTCTTAGACATCTTTTTGTTCTTCTTGGACATATATAACTCCCATAGGGCTTTTCCCCAAAGCCCTTATTTTTTTTGTTAAACTTTTTGGTAGATGATTATTAAAGGATTAGTAATCCTTTACACAGCGAACACTATAGAGAATATGCTTCCCTAAATGATCATTATCCCCGAACCAAACATATTTATCTGTAATGGTAACCGCATAAGTTCCAATAGCACTAGACTCATTAGGGAGCAAGAAATACGCTTGCATCCAACTAAGTTCATACGCTCTCATTTTGAAAAGAACCGACAAACCAAGCAAATTAGCGCCAGCCATATCCAGCGGAGCCCAGTTCACTTTCGAGGCAAGACTAAGCCCCCCTCTAGACGTAAAATTTTTCCACTCATAACCGTTCATAATATGCCAACCTTCTGGGCAAATTCCCTGATGTATGCGGGTATCGCCACCAACGGTATCTTTCCAAAGAACGGAATCATATTTGGCAGGCAACCCCATTGCCTCGCTCCAGGCATATTGACCACCCCAGCCATTATTACAAAACCATTCATCATTTAAATCACAGTATTTTTCCACCTTGTTGTCATCGCGTACAAGGACACTAGTATCTATCATTACCCCGTAATTCAAATTTTGTGCAAAGGCCTCAATCACAACACCGTCAACAATATTACCATCATCATCATGCTTATGAAGAATTAAAGTTTTATACTTTTGATGGTCACGGGGATCTTCAAACTCTCCATATTTTGTATACTTTGTATCAAAAAGGCTATCCATATTGGGGTAGACCTTGGGTAAATCAACATAGACAATTGTATCTACAACCCAGTCGTTATTTTCACAACGATAATATTTTATTCCCCAATCCTTTACAACCGTATCCCGATCACCTTCGTTACAAAAAAGATACTCAGAACTACTCGACTCAACTACAGACGAACTACTATTCTTGCCACTTACAGAGCTAGAAGATTTCTCTTCAATCGAGGAAGAAGACTTATCCTTGCCGGAACTCTTTTGAGAAGACGAGGATTGGAGATCCCCGCTCGAGGCGGGGATGACTGAAGACGAAGAATCGTCGCCCGGTTCCGGCGAAACAGAAGAAGAGGATTCATCGCCACATGCTGCAAGCAGAGCTAGGAGAATGGAAAATGTCAAGAAGATGGATTGCTTCGTTACACTCGCAATGACGTAATTCATAAGACCTCCGGTAACCTCAAAAGAACCTTTTTTCCAAATTTAAATTATTAAAACAGGAATCACGTTAGTGATTCCCAACCAGTGTGGCAATAAAATCTTTCTTAGCAGGCGTCAAAAGAGATCCCGGATTCCACGTTCCGAGGACCATATCCACTAAGCAGCAAAGCTGCAAGTGGCTATTGGCAAGGCCGGGAAGACAGAGGGCAGGGGGTGTTAGGGGGCGGAGCCACCTAGGCGAGGGGGTGGAGAGCAACGGAGTGCGAACCAGGGGGATGCCTCCCCCTTCCCTTTTTCTATAGACCCTATCCCCTATCGCTACGCTCCAGGGTCCAGGGTGACAGGGAGATCCCCGACCAAGTCGGGGATGACAAGATGGTGGCGGGGATGACATCCCGCGGCAACCGTTCCATAATGAAACAAGCCTGTTTTACCCCGATTTAGGGGCTTTTGTTGTTTCAGAACGAAACAAAATGGGCGTTTTTTGCCAGTTATTAGCATTTGGCACGGGTTTTGCTTATGTATGGGCGTAAAAATCGCCCCCTTTCGGAATGATTCGCGGGCGGCAAGAATTTAAAATAGGAGATAAAATCATGGGTAAGATTATTGGTATTGACTTGGGTACGACAAACAGCTGCGTTGCCGTGATGGAAGGCGGCAAGCCGGTCGTCATCGCTAACGCGGAAGGTTTCCGCACCACCCCGTCCATTGTCGCTTTCGGCAAGAACGGTGAACGTCTGGTGGGCCACGTGGCAAAGCGCCAGGCCATCACCAACCCCGAAAAGACAATTTACTCCATCAAGCGTTTCATGGGCCGTACGGCTGGCGAATGCTCCGCTGCCGAAAAGAACATGCCCTACAAGCTGGTGGGCTCGGGTTCTGACCCGGTGCGCGTGCAGGTGGACGACAAGCAGTTCGCTCCTCCCGAAATTTCGGCCATGGTTCTCCAGACCATGAAGAAGATTGCCGAGGACTACCTGGGCCAGCCGGTGACGCAGGCCGTGATTACGGTCCCCGCCTACTTTAACGACTCCCAGCGTCAGGCTACGAAGGACGCCGGTAAGATCGCTGGCCTCGAAGTGCTGCGTATCGTGAACGAACCGACGGCTGCTGCCCTCGCCTACGGTCTTGACTCCAAGAAGAGCGAAAAGGTCGCCGTGTATGACCTCGGTGGCGGTACGTTCGATATCTCTATCCTTGAAATCGACGACGGCATGTTCAGCGTGAAGGCCACCAACGGCGATACGATGCTCGGCGGTGACAACTTCGACGAAGTCATCATCGACTGGATTAACGACGAATTCAAGAAGGATAATCCGGGCATCGATTTGAAGAAGGACAAAATGGCTCTCCAGCGTTTGAAGGACGCTGCAGAAAAGGCAAAGATTGACCTTTCTGCTACGACTTCTACGAACATCAACCTTCCGTTCATCACTGCTGACGCTTCTGGTCCGAAACACCTCGACCTCACCCTCAGCCGTGCAAAGTTCGACCAGCTCACCGCTCACCTCGTGGAACGTTCTATGGAACCGTGCCGCAAGGCTATCAAGGACTCTGGTCTTTCCTTGAGCGAAATTGACGAAGTGATTCTCGTCGGTGGTTCTACCCGTATCCCGGCCGTTCAGGAAGCTGTGAAGAAGTTCTTCGGCAAGGAACCGAACAAGACTGTGAACCCGGACGAAGTGGTGGCTATCGGTGCCGCCGTCCAGGGTGCCGTGCTTAGCGGCGACTCCTCCGTGAAGGACGTGTTGCTCCTCGATGTGACCCCGCTTTCTCTGGGTATCGAAACCCTCGGTGGCGTGATGACCAAGCTCATCGACCGTAACACCACGATTCCGACCAAGAAGAGCCAGGTGTTCTCTACCGCCGAAGACAACCAGCCGGCCGTGACGATTCACGTGCTGCAGGGCGAACGCGAATTTGCCCGCGACAACCGTACGCTCGGCAAGTTCGACTTGACCGACCTCCCGAAGAAGCCGCGTGGCGTGCCGCAGATCGAAGTGACCTTCGATATCGACGCGAACGGCATCGTGCACGTGTCTGCCAAGGACAAGGAAACCGGCAAGGAACAGTCCATCAAGATTACTTCTTCCAGCGGCTTGTCTGAAGACGAAATCAACAAGATGGTGAAGGATGCCGAAGCCAACGCCGCCAAGGACAAGGAACAGCGCGAACTGGTGGACATCAGGAACCAGGCCGAACAGATGGCTTACCAGGCCGAAGGTCAGCTCAAGGAATTTGGCGACAAGCTCCCGGCCGACACCAAGAGCCAGCTGCAGGCTGCTATCGACGATATCAAGGCCAAGAAGGACAACGGCACCAAGGAAGAGATCAAGGCCGCTATGGACAAGCTCCAGGGCATGATCAGCTCCATGGCCCAGGCCGCCGGTGCAAACCAGGCTCAGCCGGGTCCGCAGCCGGGCGCTTCTGAACAGCCGAAGAACGACAAGAAGGGCGATGGCCCGGAAGTCGTCGACGCGGAAGTGGTTGACTAACTAGTTAAAAGTAGGAAGTAGGAAGTAGGAAGGAAAATCGTTAAAATTTGCCTTCCTGCTGCTACAGACTACGTTTAACAAAATAGGATTGATTCCTTTTTTAGGGGCAATCCTTTTTGCGTAAATAAAGGTTATTGAATAAACTGTATACTGTCTACTTCCTACTGTCTACTAATGCCGAAGGCATATTATGGCTGAAAAAAGAGATTATTACGAAGTTCTAGGCGTCGGCAAGGACGCAAGTGCTGATGAAATCAAGCACGCTTATAAGAAGCTTGCTATCAAGTACCATCCGGACAAGAACCCGGGCGACAAGGAAGCTGAAGAAAAGTTCAAGGAAGCTGCCGAAGCTTACGACGTACTCTCTAATCCTGAAAAGCGCAAGAACTACGACCAGTTTGGTTTTAATGCTCCTGGTGGCGGTTTTGGCGGTGGTGGATTCGGTGGTGCTGGATTCGACATCAACGATATCTTCAGCCAGTTTGGCGATATCTTTGGTGGCGGCTTTGGTTTCAGTGGCGGTGGCCGCAGAAGTTCTCGCAAGGCTGGTCCTCCGCGTGGTAACGACTTGCAGATCAAGGTGGCTCTCAGCTACAAGGAAATCTTCGAGGGCTGCACCAAGAAGGTTCGCCTGAAACGCTACACGCCGTGTACGGAATGTAACGGCAAGGGCGGCACCGACATCAAGACTTGTGAAACCTGTAAGGGTACGGGGCGCGTGCGTCGCGTATCTGGCGGATTCCGGAGCATGATGGTTTCCGAGAGCGCCTGCCCCACCTGTAATGGTACGGGTGAAGTTATCGCGAAACCGTGTAGCAACTGCCATGGCGAAGGCCGTGTGCAGGAAACGGAAGAGATTTCCATCAAGATTCCGGCGGGCGTTGCCGAGGGCCAGTACCTGAACCTGCGTGGCGAAGGCAACTGCGGGCCTCGCGGCGGTGCCTGCGGCGACTTGCTGGCGGTGATTGCCGAAAAGCCCGATGACTTCTACACCCGCGAAGGCGACGATTTGCACTGCGAAATCAAGGTTCCGGTCCACAAGCTGGTGCTTGGCGGAACGCAGCGCATCCCGACGCTGGACGGTGGCGAAGTGCAGATCAAGATTGCGGCCGGCACTCAGGCCGGGAGCATTCTGCGCCTGCGCGAACAGGGCCTGTACCCGCTGAACAAGCGAGGCGACCGTGGAAGCCTCTACGTGAACATCGGCGTGGAAATCCCGAAGGACCTTAGCCGCGAAGAGAAGGAACTCTACCAGAAACTCGCGGAACTCAGGCACGACAAGGAAACCGCGCAGGAAGAGTCTTTCCTTGAAAAGATGAAGAATCTGTTTAAGTAGAAAAACGTCATTGCGAGCCTCAAAGAGGCGAAGCAATCCATAAAAGATTCTCCCGGACAGCAATGCCCGGGATTTTTTTTATAATTACATTCATGAACAAATTCATCGCCATCGTACTTTTAATATGCACCATCGCATTTGCGGACGAAGATGGCGTAGTCCCCGAAATAGATAGGAAAAGACAAATTGACCCCGCCCTTATTTTGGGAGGTTTCGGATATTCCTCTCTAGACAGAATTGCAATCGAAGGATTTATTTTAAATGGATTTCAGCCGTTTAAAAACATAGGCTTATATCTTGAATATTCCCCACGGCTAGATTTAAGGTTAGATGCTGATGAGCCATCTTATGGTAGCTTAAGTATTTTTGCGATTGCAGGCACGGCAAATCTAATATTGCAAGCCAATGAAGGTTACAAAGAGGAAAAAGAAGAAATATCTGTTGCCTACTACATTGTTTTCGGATCATTATGGCTTTCTTCAGGTACATCCTATTATGCTCTTTTGGGAAACAACATGATTGGCCTATCCATATTCGAAAATCATCTATTTGAATGGTGGATAGACCAAGACGATTGGGATATGAGAGAAGTTGGATTTATGGAAAGCGTCGGCCTGCAGGCCAATTTACTTTTTATGTTTGTCGGTGGCGGTGTTCAGTTCGAGGTAACGAATAGACGGCGGAATCTCGGCGTTTTCTTTCATATAAAGCTTTTCCCCATATTTTTTGAAAGATTTCCCCATGAGTGACATTTTCTAGATTCTGAGGTGTTTAACAGGGGAAAGTTTTATAGAAGAAAGTTTCTTTTGGATGGAGACACAATGAGAAAAGTGGTCATTTTGAATGCAAGCCCGCGCAAAGACGGAAACATCAGCCAAATGCTGAATATCATGGGCGATACCTTGTTCGAAAAGGGCACCGAGGTGACAATCATTGATGTCTGCAAGCTGGAATTTCGTCCGTGTATCGGCTGCATGAAATGCCGTAGCACTCACGATTGCGTGATGCCGGAGGACGATGCGAAGCGGATTTTGCGTCTGGTGCAAGAATGCGACGCCCTTGTGGTCGGTTCGCCATGCTACTGGGGCAACATGACGGGGCAACTCAAAATGCTTTTCGACCGCTGGGTTTACGGCATGATGGACCACAGCGAACGCGATTACCCGATTCCTCTGTTAAAGGGAAAGAAGGCCGTCATTGTGACGACATGCACTACCCAATGGCCATTCAACCTCATTTTCAAGCAGTCGGCAGGCACTGTCCGCGCCCTCAAGGAAATCCTTTGCTGGAGTGGATTCAAGATTGCAGGTGTGATTCAAAAAGGCGGAACCCATAAGCAAAATGGCCTTACGCCCAAAGAAATTGCCAAGTGCAAGAAGATTGCCTTGTCACTTGGTTCGCATTAAAGGCGTGAAAACGCAATCGGATTAAATTATCGGAAAGCCTTCACGATATTCCTTGATGATTTCCGGATGCGTCTTGGCGTATTCAAAGATTTTATCGCCGAGACCGTTTTCTACGAGATTGACGAGTGCCTGACTTGGAACTTCGCCGATGCTTGGGCAGGTGGGCGTGAGGGCGATGACGAGTTTTCCATCTTTATTCATGATGCGTAGCGGCCAGATGCTACAATCAAAAGGCTTGTCTTCGGGCTTCAAGATGCAGCCGCGTTCCGGGTCCAGGAAGGTGCAGGGAACTTCTTCTTCGGGGTCATTGGTTTTGTAGCCGCCAAGAATAACTTGACCGTCGCGGAACTCCCCCACCACACCGTATTCGTTAGGCTTGCTGAGTTTTTCAACGACTTCGGGCGGGAACAGCGGCGTTTCCCAAAGGCTCTGCCTGCGGAAAGAGCAGCAGAATTTGCAGGCGGCGCATTGACTTTTGGAGAGGATGGAGGATAGCATTTTTCTTTAAATGTTATGGATTCTATCGGGGTTTCACCCCTCCAGAATGACGATGTGGGACTTGTCTAATATAGTCTGCGGGTAATATGAAAGTTTCGCCTTGCGGAGTCCTTCGATGTTGATGTCTTCTTCGCGGTTGATCAAATGAGCTCCCGTAGCCCAGAGCTTTTCGGCGAATAGTTTGTTAATAATCGCGTAGCCGCCATTCACCGCATATTCGTCGATGACTTTTTCGAAATGGATATCCCATGCGCCGGGAGCAATTTCAGAAGCCATGGTCATACCGACGGGCTTGCCTTCGACATACAGCACCGCCCCTTTCATGCCGAGCTCATCGAAATGCTCAATCGCCTCCACAATAGCGCAGTATTCCGAGAGTCTGGATTTCTCATCTTCGGAGCGTTCCGCCCAGGCGGCTTCGCGACATTCGCAGGCGCATTCACAGTCGGTATCGCTGGATTCGCCCAAGGTTTCGATGTTGAGCCAGCTCTTTTCGACCGCAAGCGCATCCGCAAAGTTCGAAGGCGTAAGCGGGCGAATTTCGTAGTTCGAATAAGTCCTGTTAAATCGAGAAACGTGGTTGCGCTTTTTCTTGTACTGGTTTCCAGCCAAGGTGGCAAGGCTTTCGGCAGAATAGATGTAGTCGCTGTCGCCGCGATTTTCTGTAAAATGAAGGGGCGGTTCTGCGCCGTTCGACCCAGCTGTCTTAAAATATTCCCGCAAAATCTGTGCCCGAGGCTCGTCTACAAGGCAAAATTCCAGCGGACGGCCCGATTCGCGGGCTTCTTCGGCAATAAGCGCGATTGCCGCCGCCACATCGCCCTCTCCTAGCGGAAAGGCATAGCCCCTGCGGCTCCCTTGCCCGTTGTAATAGCGGAAAAGGAACCCATCTTGCAGCGCAATCTGTGTGCCGTACTTTTGCCGTAGCAGGAAAATGTTCGCGAAGCTTGCGTCACTGCCGGTATAACCTGAATCGGCCACGGCCTTTGCCACCACAGCCCGGTCAGAAAGCTCTGGACTCTTAAATTTTATCATCTATTAGAAAATACAATTTTTCTTGTCGCAAGGAACATTTTTTTTGCACCTTATGAATACACCCGTAAACAGGAACTTTTATTCTGCGTCGCGCTGGAGTTGCGGGATAATTTCGGCAGACCATTCTTCGAAATCACCGGCCTCGATGTGGTCGCGAGCCTGTTGCATCAAATGCAGATAGAAATGCAAGTTGTGGAGTGTTGAAAGAGTCCAGCCGAGGGGTTCCTTCGTCTTGAACAAGTGACGCACGTAGGCGCGTGTGTAGTTCCTGCAGCAATGGCAGTCACATTCCGGGTCTAGCGGGCGTTCGTCATCGGCAAATTTGGCGTTCTTGTAACGAAGCACTCCCCTGCTGGTATAAACGAGGCCATCCTGCGCGTTCTTGGCGGGCAGAATGCAGTCGAACATGTCGACGCCGCGCTTGATGAGCTCCAGCAGATTCCAAGGCGTGCCCACCCCCATCACGTAGCGGGCGCGGTCGGCAGGCAGCGAATTCGTGCAGAAATCCGCAATTTCGTACATGGTTTCAACAGGTTCGCCTACGGAAAGGCCGCCCATCGCATAGCCATCGGGAGCAATTTCCTTGAGGGCATCAATGGATTTTTGGCGGAGTTCCTTGTGCATGCCACCCTGCACAATCCCGAAAAAGAATTGCGGATAATCGTGAACCGGCGGGTTCTTTTCAAGCCAATCCTTCGCGCGCTTTGTCCAGGCGAGCGTGTAGTCCAGCGAGTGAGAAGCCTCCTCAACGGTGCTCGGATAAGGCGTGCATTCGTCAAAGGCCATAATGATGTCGGCCCCGATTTCGCGCTGGGCCTTCATCACCGATTCCGGTGAGAACAAATGATGCGAGCCGTCCAGATGACTACGAAATTCTACGCCCTCTTCGGTAATGTGGCGAAGGTCTTTGAGGCTCCAGACTTGGAATCCGCCGCTGTCCGTGAGCATCGGGCCGTTCCAGCCCATGAACTTCTGCACGCCACCCGCCTCGGCAATGAGCTTGGTGCCAGGGCGCAGATACAGGTGGTACGTATTCGCGAGAATGATCTGCGCCTGCATTTCGCGAAGGTCTCGCGACGAAAGTCCCTTTACGCTCGCGAGCGTGCCCACTGGCATAAAAATCGGCGTTTCGATTGTGCCGTGGCCCGTGCGGATTCGTCCGCGACGGGCTTTGCTGCGCGGCGACTTTGCCAGAAGTTCGAATGGGTTGCGGTTTTCCACGGGGCAATCCGAAATTAAAGTTGTTCGCGGATTTTTTGTGCAAGGGCGATGCCGGCGGCGCGGGCCTGTGAAACAGAGTCGGCGGCGCGGGCGTCAAGGGGCTGCGAAACCTGAGCGCGGAGCAGACGTTTGCTAGATTCATCCCAGTAGATGCCGCGGAGCGCGAGGGTGCTTGCATCGCTAAATTCAGCAAAGCTTGCGACCGGGAACTGGCAGCCTGCATTGAGTGCCTTGAGGTAAGCCATTTCGGCGACGGCGATGGCATACGATTCGGCGTCATTGACATGCGCAAGAATTGCGTCTATGGATTGCTTCGGGCTATTGCCCTCGCAATGACGCAGCTGAGAAAGTGTTTCGATGGCGAGGATGCCTTGGCCCGATGCCGGGAGCACTTGTTCGGTGCTGAAGTATTCTGTCACTTGGTCGGCAAGGCCCATGCGCTTGAGGCCGGCGGCGGCGAGCACAACGGCGTCGAGCTCCGCAAGCTTGGAAAGTCGCGTCTGGATGTTTCCGCGGATAGGCACGTATTCCAAATCCGGGCGAAGCGCTTTAAGTTGCACGACGCGGCGAATGCTACCGGTGCCGACGCGGGCCCCTGCAGGCAAATCCATGAATTTGATACCGTCCACTCCCCCGCGTGCAATAAAGGCATCGCGCGGGTCTTCACGTTTAAGAACCGCTGCAAGCTTAAATTCGGGCAATACTTCGGCAGGCATGTCCTTGAGGCTATGCACCGCAATGTCTGCGCGGCCTTCGAGGAGCGCCACTTCAAGTTCCTTGATGAATACGCCCTTGCCGCCGAAGCTCGCCAAGGACTTGTCGAGTCGGCGGTCGCCTTCGGTCGTCATCGAAACGAGTTCATAAGTCAGGCCAGGGTTTGCCGCTGCAATCGCCTCGGCGACCAATGTCGTCTGCGCCATGGCAAGGGCACTCTTGCGTGTCGCGACTCTAAGTTTCAATTCATTCATTGTTCGCCCCCAAGCACTTGAGGAACACTTGCACATCTTCGGGCGAATTTTCGGCCTTGACCTTGTACAAGAAATCATTCGCCATCTTTTTGGCAAAACGTTCGTACATCATTTGCACACGGTGGCGGTCTTCTTCGGGCAAATCCGGCATCGAGCGCAGCAATTTTTCGGATTCTTCGTTCGCCGACTTCAACATTCTTTCGGCATGCACGCTAATCTGCTTCGAGACTTCGTCCATACGCATCCACTGCAAGAATTCCTCGATGCCTTCTTTCAGAATTTTCTGGGCAGCTTCAAGCTCGATCATGCGCAGGCGGCGATTTTCAGACACGACCTTTTCAAGGTCATCGACACAAACGTATTGCACGCCAGCAAGTTCACCAATGTTAGATTCTGCATTGCGCGGGCTACCCAAATCAATCACCAAGCGTTTGGATTTTTCTACGGTCCCAATCGCTTTCGCATATTCCTCTTTCGTGATAATCGGTTCTTGGCAAGCACTGCAAAGAATCACCACGTCGCACTTGCCGATGACCTGGTAGCGGTCTTCGTAACGCACTGGCGTGAGCACGTCGGAATACTTTTCTGCATTTGCAAAAGTCTTGCTGCTTGCAAAAATCTTGGTCGTATTTTCTTGCACGTACTTGAGCATCAAGGAACCCATTTCTCCAAGGCCCACAATGTACACCGTTCGATTTTCCAAGTCATCGAAAGTGTGCTGCACCTGTTTCATTGCCAGGAACGGAATATTGCAGCTGAGCTTGCTCAAGTTGGTTTCAGTCTTGATGCGCTTGGTGGTGTGAATAGCGCTCTGAAAGAGTTTGTTCAGGGTGTTGCCCGTTGCGTGCAACTGGTGCGCCGTTTCGTAGGCGCGGCCAATCTGGTGCAAGATTTGGTCTTCACCCATTGCCACCGAATCAAGACCCGCACATACGTTCATCACGTGGTGCGCCACCTCGTCGTCCGACTTAAAATAAAAGAATTTCGCAAAATCGTCGTAGCTCTGCCCCGCCAGTTTGCAAACGTACTGAACAAGTTCGGCATCGGACAGGTCGCGGTCAGAGGCCACGTAAACTTCAGTGCGGTTGCAGGTCGCAAGAATCAAAAGTTCATCAAAAGGAGAATTACTCAATGCATTGGTCTTGACATCCATCGGGATGTAGAACTTTTCGCGGACTGCGATTTCGGCCACCTTGTGGCTCATGCCTGCCATGTAGATTTTACGCATGGACTAAATTTAGAAAAATCTCAATAGCCGATTTCTTTGTCAATCCACTGGTAACGTTGTTTCATCCATTCGATCATGGTCTCAACAGCCTCGTCATAAGAATCGTAAGGATCCTTAAGCGCCCAGTTTTCTGTATTTCGAATTATGGGCCAACGACGATATTCGTTCTTAATCGCCTTTTCGATAATGGAGCGGTAAACAGGAATGCTGTCAATCAGTTCCTTGAAGGTTTCTCGATGTTCGTTCCAATAATTGATAGCGGCATTGTCGACTAAAGAATTGTGAACGATATAGTAATTCAGGCGGTATCTGCGAATATACCAGTCTTCAGGATTCTTGTTCTGTTCACGAGAGGCGTTCCCAAAGGCCAAATCAAAATCCCATAGCGGTCCAAAGTGGATCGGTTCTCCTTTTTTCCAGGTGAAGAAAACGCTGCGGGCGTAATTGCCGTCTTCGTTTTTAGAATATTCCTGCACCCAGTAACAGAGAAGGTAGTCGTCGATATCAATCCAGTCCTTGATTTCGCTTGCCTTATGAAGGTATTGTTCCGCCATGAAATTTTCAAAAGCGTTCAAGTGGTTTTTCAAAAGTTCTTCTGTTTCGGGTGACGGATTCTTGGGAGATTTAATGTGGTAGTAGTATCCGTTATTGTCCGTCTGAATGTAGGGCGGGTCAAATTTTTTGGAATCTTCTTTTTCGACTAAAAATGTGGTGTCATTTTTTTCAATATTGACGCGATTCTTGGCCACCTTCACCGTTTCGGAGAACAAGTATAACCCCATATATTTACGATTCAGGTAAACTTCCACAAACTGCATTTTAGGCGTATACTTGGCACCGAGCCATTCCGAAAGGCGGGTCATCATGTAGTTACGCAAATGGGTCTTGTCGCCATAATTAGCAATCAGTGCCCAATCACGATTCTTGGGCATTCCAAGGAGTTTTACTTTGTCTTTAAATTCAAGTTTTAGGCCGTACTTGGGCATTTTAAAACTGGAATTGCCGCGGCCGCGCACGGTCAGTTCGTAGACTTCGCTTTCGGGGGCTTTTTCGCCATAGATTTGCAGGTGCGAAGGAATCTCGGTTTCTCGGTCACGAACACCTGCAAAGTCTTCGGTTTCAATTACGATTCTCGGGAGTCCGGCATAAGGATACATGGAATCGTCTATAGTCAAATTTTCGGGATCATTTTCTGGTTCAGCCCAGTAACATGCGTACAAACCGATGCAACAAAGAAATGCGGCAAGTAGTTTGAACAAGTTTATTTTGCGGGCAGAAAGAATCACTTGCGGAAATATAATTCTTTTATCTGTCACACTAATGGAATTTCACTGATATGAAATCCGTTTAGGGAATAAAATTCAGAAAAAAAAATTATATTTCTGATATGAACAAATTCTTCGGGTGCATTTTATTGGTTTCTTTTGCGGCATGTTTTGCCACAGAAAATTTGCATCCGATTGCGGCCCCAGCGACGAACGTTGGCATTCAAGGGACAGTTGAATTAGACGATGACGTTTACAGCGGCGACGTGGAACTTTCAGCGGAATATGCAGTGCACCAACGCCTAAGCCTTTATGTTGACGGCGCTTTCCGTTTCTTGAGTTACAGCTACGAGTATTCCACCGAAGGCTACATTCACAATTACTGCAACCTGCACGTGAACGGCTTTAACGAGACATACGTGGGAGCGAAAGGCCTTATTCTCCCCTATTTGGGGCTGAATCTCGGCTGGCAAATCCCGCCCGGCGAAGGCTCCCAAAAGAACCGCTTCCACCGCCTGAACATAGAGCCATTTAGCTTGCTGCAGATTTCCAAAAATCTAACCGTTGGCACCGCGATTCGCTACAACACCTTCCTCGAAGACAAAAACTATAAGCCCGGCGATGAAATCGGATTCAAGGCTTCATTTGTATGGAAACCGGGTTGGAATGATTCTTTAAAAAAAGGTTGGGAATTCAGCGAAGTCATTCTTTACCAGGCACGATTCAAAGAATCTGAAAACAGGAACCTAGACAAACGCTATCGCGGCATGAAGGACAAGTATCGCGGCATGAAAATGAAATTCGATGCCATGCGCTATTTTAACATTGCTGGAATGTCCACCGGGTTCGGTCTCAATTACGAAATCCATGACGGCACTCTGTTCGGCTTCGAAACTGGCCATCGAATTGGATTCGAAATGAAAATTAGGTAATCACCTTTTTAGGCGAAAAATTCAAAGCTTGTCTTCTTGAGTTCACGCACCGAATGTAAAACTGCGTAGTCGGGTTTGCCAATGGATTTGGCAGCCTCTTTGATGTAGCGGTCTAAATCTTCGGCAGATTGCGCATGCATCATAGCATACAGCGTGTACGGAAAGCCTTCGAAAGCCGGCCGCTCGTAACAGTGCGAAATGTAAGGCTTGCTTGCAAGAATTGCTCCAGCAGGATTAACCGAGTTCCTGTCTACTGACCACTGTCTACTGTCTACTGTTTCCGCAAAGCAGACCATCGCATTAAAAGCAAAACCAGCCTCTTGATGTCTAAGAATTGCCCCGAAACGGCGCATCCGTCTTAACGCCAAGTCTTCGCGGAGTTCGTCACACGAAACATCCCAATCCTTGAACGGGGTGAGCGTATGCGGTATGTCATTGCAAGCAATACGGATACGGGCTCTGTCATTTGCGGATAAGAAGTGGGCAGGAGATTGCTTCGCCTTCGGCTCGCAATGACGTTTTTCGTCACCAATTCTGTTTGCTGGTGCGCCAGCGCCCTTCATCACCGTGTTAATCTTGAACTTCTCGGTCGCACTAAGGATATGGACATCGTGCAGTTCCGTATTCGCACAAACTTCATCGACTATCTTTTGAATCTCTGCTTCAGATTGGGCCATGACCGTAAACCACACGTTGTATTCGTGGCTGCGCACGTAATTGTGGGTAATGGCAGGAATCACATTAACAACGGCAGCAAATTTTTCTAGAGCAGAATCGTCAGCAGCGCCGGAAACGGTTGACGGCACCTTGCCCGCGCAAAGGCGTGAAATAAAACCGAGCGCCTTGGAATCATAAACTCCCCCGATGCGGCGGATTATACCCGACCGGCGCAAATTCTCGATCGCGGCAAAAACGCTCTGTTCATCGGAGCCGAGCTGTTCCGCCAACACCAGATACGGGTGTTCTTCCAGCGGGAAGGCATCCTGGATGATAGCGAGAAGATGCTGTTCAAGTTCAGTCATGTAAAACTAGAAGTGAATGGTGTGGAGTGTGAGGTGTGAAATGATTTTCATTACACATTACA
Source organism: Fibrobacter sp. UWB15 (assembly GCF_900177705.1). NCBI lineage: Bacteria > Pseudomonadati > Fibrobacterota > Fibrobacteria > Fibrobacterales > Fibrobacteraceae > Fibrobacter > Fibrobacter sp. UWB15. The sequence continues at coordinate 914,236 of NZ_FXBA01000001.1, read as the reverse complement.
CATTATCCATTAATCTCTTCGTCGGTCAGGTAGCAAGCCGGGTCCTCTTCCCAGAAATCGCCCGTTACAGCCTCGGCGCGGGTACGGAAGTTTCCGTTACAGAGATTCAGGTAGGCGCACTTGGGGCAGCGTCCCTTCAGAATCGGCTTACGGTTCTTGAGGCCCGCCATAATCGGGTTCGATTCGTCACTCCAGATTTCGCCGAAATTACGTTCGCGTACGTTGCCAAGTGTAATATACTGCGTAAACTGGTCGGGGTGAACGTTTCCGATGCTATCGACGTTTCCAAAGGCCATACCGCTACGGTTACCACCATTGCGCCGGATGAGTTCCAGCACCTTCTCGGCACGGGCAGGATCTTCGCGCTTCATGCGCAGGTAAAGGTAAACGGCATCGGCGTGGTTGTCGACTGTAAGTATTTCCTTGTTGATTCCGCGCTTCTTGAAGTCGAGCGTGCGGTCAATAATCAAATCCATGGCTTTGCGGCTTTCTTCATGGTTCAAGTCGTTTTGCACCATCGCCGAGCCGCGGCCGCTGTAAACCAAGTGATAGAAGCACACGCGGTCGATATTTTCGGCTTCGAGCAAGTCAAAAATCGCATTCAAGTCTTGCACGTTGTAGCGCGTAATGGTAAAGCGAAGGCCCACCTTCTGGCCCGTAGCCACACAGTTACGGATACCGCGCAAAGCGAGCTTGTAAGCGCCTTCCTTGCCGCGGAATTTGTCATGAGTCGCTTCGCAACCGTCTAAGCTGATACCCACGTAGCCCACACCCATGTCCTTGAGTTTCTTTGCAACATCGGGCGTAATGCAGGTACCGTTCGTGCTGATTGTCGGGCGAATGCCTTTAGAGGCTGCATAATTTGCCAATTCAAAAAAGTCCGGGCGCAAAAGCGGTTCACCACCGCTAAAGAGAATCACCGGCACCTTAAAATCGGCCAACTGGTCGATCAAAGCCAAGCCTTCTTCGTGGGTCAGTTCGTTCTGGTACTTGATGGCCTCGGAACGGGCATAGCAGTGCACGCAACTCAAGTTGCAGGTCTTGGTGCAGTTCCATACCACCACCGGGCCGCGACCGGGCACAACCCCATTCTTCGATTCATGGGCTTTGGGTTCGTAACGTAGCTGATCCCCATAGTTCGGGGTGTCCATCAAGAGCTTGGTAATACTGATCATAATCAAAAACTTTTTTGGGAATGTCCCAAAGATAGAAAAATAACCCCGGAGCCCGAGGTTATTTAAAGGTTACGCAAGAAAACTTGTAGATTAAAGCTTCACAGAATCCTTAGAGATGAACTTCTTGATCTTCTTGTCACCCATCCAGAGTTTCTTGTGGCTCTGCAGGTCGGTGAGTTCGAGATCCACCTGGTAGAAAATAACGGACTGGCCGCCTTCCTGGTCAACGATGGTATTGATGGTGCCGGTCAGCATCCAGTCAGCACCGGTTTCCTGGTGGAGTTCCTTGGAGGTTTCTTCAGTAGCGTTACCCTGTTGGTCGCGGACTTCTTCACGGAGTTCGGCACGTTCGGCAGAGTTGGCAACGAAGTCAACTGCGCCAGAATTCAAGAGGGCACGTTCCATGTCCTTGATAAAGGTTTCGACGCTGATGTGTTCGTGGCTCTTGTTGCGAACCTTACCGATCACGACAGTCGGGGTACGGCCCATTTCGCCGATAATCTTTTCAATCTTGGTGCTACCCAAGCAGCCAGAAATCATTTCATCAGCCACCAAGCGGGAGTCGGTGTCGTTCCACTTACCCGAAAGGTCCGTTGTAGAATTAGTGTCGATACGAGTGACAGTCTTGCCACCGCTGCTGCAAGCGACCATGCAGAGGCTGCAACCGAGAGCGAGAATAGCAAACAATTTACGCATTAGATTTCTCCTTGAAAATTTTTTACAAATGTACAATCTTTCGCTTTGTTTGTCTATGAATTAAGCCCTTCTATAGAAATAAAAAAGACAAATAGCCTAATCTGCCTGACAGAATAAAAAATACCGCAGAGCGAAATCTGCGGTACTTTTAAATTGTCGAAGAAAATCCGGAATTACTTTTCAGCGAATTTCTTAGAAGCTGCCTTGACCTTCGGGTCGTTCTGGGCATCCTTGATCTTCTGCTTGATACCGTCTTCAATCTGCTTCTTGAGCTTGGCGGCGAGGGCGGGGAAACGTTCTTCCAGGGAATCGCTAAAGACAGCCGGTTTCTTGGGAGCGGGAGCACCCTTACGCTTGGCGTTCAGGGGGCGCTTCTTCTTGGCCGGGGCCTTCTTTTCTTGGGATTTTGTTTCCTGAGGCTTAACTTCTTCTGTGGATTTGACTTCAGTTTCTTCTGACATAATAGACCTCTTGGAAATATTGTTAATTTGACGGCGCAAAAATAGTAAAAAATTCGCCTGTTCCTAGGTTTTGCAATTAAAAATTATGCTTTTTTAAGCTAAAAAAGGCGATTTTAGACTACCACTAGCCGTTCAATTTCTTGTTTTCGAGCCAATGGGCAAGCACGGTAATGTCGGCGGGGCGTACGCCGGGAATACGGCTAGCCTGGCCGAGCGTCAGCGGCTTGTGGGCATTCAAGCGCTGGCGACTTTCGATACTCACGGCGGTCACCTGCATGTAGTCAAAGTCGACGGGCAGGCGCACGGATTCCATCTTCTTCTGGTCATCGATTTCGCGGGCCTGCCGGTCGAAGAATCCTGCATAGATTTCTTCGGCATACATGAACCACTGGTCGCGGCGAGTCAGATTCAGGTCCGGCAGCGCGGTCCGGAACAATTGCTCGGGGTTAATTCCCGGACGGCGCAACACATTAATCCAGCGGGTACGTTCGGTCGACAACGCCTGGCCACCGGCTTCGAGAATCGGGTTTGCCTGGTCGGGCATTGCAGATTCTTCGGTCATGCGGGTGCGGGCGGTCGCCATCAGTTGCTGACGGCGTTTCCAGTCAGCGTAGTCGCTGTCCGAAATCATGCCGATTTTGTGGGCACGATCCTTAAGGCGAGTTTCTGCGTTATCGCTACGGAGGAACAGCCTGTATTCAGCGCGGCTCGTGAACATGCGGTAAGGCTCGTCGAGCAAAATATTCACCAAGTCATCGGCCATCACGCCAAGGTAACTATCCGAACGGCCAAGAATCAAAGGTTCTTCGCCCTTGATCTTGAGGGCGGCGTTAATACCAGCCAGGAGTCCTTGACCAGCCGCTTCTTCGTAACCGCTTGTGCCGCAAACCTGGCCTGCAAAATAAAGCCCGGAGACCTTCTTGCATTCAAATGTCGGGAAAAGCTGCGTAGCGTCTACAGAATCATATTCCACGGCATAGCCAATCTGCAATACACGGGCGCGCGTGAGCCCAGGAATCGTATGGATGGCTGCAAGCTGAATGTCTGCCGGCAAGCTGGAACTAAAGCCGTTAATATAGACGCGACCGATATCCGCCTGTTCCGGTTCAAGGAACAATTGGTGGCCGTCGCGGTCGCCAAAGCGGTTAATCTTGTCTTCGATACTCGGGCAGTAGCGCGGGCCCTTGCCGTGAATGCGGCCGCTGAACATGGGACTGTCCTTAAAGCCGCTGCGCAGAATGTCATGCGTCTTCAGGTTCGTGCGCGTAATCCAGCACACGCAGTCATTGCGGACGAATTTGTTCGCAGCATCGCCCCAAAAGTAATTTGCATCGCGGCCAGGAACGGTTTCTGCCAAATGACGGTCGCTCATGGGCCACGGAGTATCGTCTCCGCGTTGCACGTCGCATTCGTTAAAGTCAATGGAATCGGGGTCCAGGCGGCTCGGCGTCCCCGTCTTAAGGCGACGGAGCGCAATTCCTTCGCGGGCAAGGCATTCCGAGAGTTTATCTGCACTGGGCTCGCCCACTCGCCCACCGATGCTCGTTTCGAGCCCGGTAAACATCTTGGAAGCAAGGAAGGTTCCGCTCGTAATCACGAGCGAACGGGTAATATAGCGTTCGCCGTTCAGGAGCGTGAGTTCCAGGCGACCGTCGGCCATACGCGTAAAGGCAGCGAGTTCCCCCTGAATCACCGAAAGCCCCGGAAGGCTTGTAATGACTTCGCGGGCCACTTCGCTGTAGAACTTCATGTCGCACTGTGCACGCGGGCCCCACACGGCCGGCCCCTTGCTCATATTGAGCATGCGGAACTGGATGCCCGCCTTGTCGGTGAGTAGGCCCATCAGGCCGCCGAGTGCATCGATATCACGGACAATCTGACCTTTGGCCACCCCGCCTACGGCCGGGTTACAGCTCATACGACCGATGGCGTTAATATCCATCGTGAGCATGGCTGTTTTTACACCGAGTTTCCAGGCGGCATGGGTCGCTTCAATTCCAGCGTGCCCACCACCGACAACGACTACGTCGTATTCTGCGATTAGAGACATTAGAAGCGATTACTTCTTTTCTTCAGTCTTCGGAGCTTCAGGATTCCATTCTACCTTCTTGCCAGAGACAAGATCAGCGAGGTCCTTCTTGAGCTGTTCCTTTTCGCTTTCGAATGCAGCGTACATCTTGTACGTGCCGTCCGGGTTCACAACGTAGACCTTCGGAACGTAGCCGTCGCTATAGAGTTCGCCGAACTGGCGAGATTCGTCCCAAACCACGTTGATGGATTCGTCCCACTTGGCATTGTCCATGAACTTGCGGATGCCAACCTTCTGGTTTCCACCGCTTGCCACAGCGAGCGTAATCAAGCCCTTCGGGGCAAATTCCTTAGCCATGGCAAGAACTTCGGGTGCTGCGTGAGCGCAGTGACCGCAAGTAGCAGAGAAATACATAACCAGGAGCGGCTTGTTTGCAAACGGTTCAAGATTTTCGAGATCCTTTGCAATAGTCTTATCTACGGAAATCTTGGTGGCCTTCACCTTCAGGTTGAACTTCTGCGGCATACCGTTAGCAAGGGTATCGCCACGGAGCGGTGCAATTTCTTCTTTAAGCTTGGCTTCTTCTTCCTGCTGCTTCTTAATAGCTTCAGCACGCAAATCCTGCATTTTTTGCTGGTAGCGCTGGCCAATGGCATTGAGCGAATCCTGCGGGAGCTGGAGCGTGTAAGTAGAATCAGCAACCTTGGCGGCAGATTCTTTGATGCCCAAAATAAAGTAGTCCACATCGAATTCGGTCTGGAATTGGTTACCGATATTGATAAATTGGTGTGCAAACTGAAGACCGAGCAGGTAAGAGAACTTGGTGTTGTCTGGAGAATCGGCAGCAATAGTAATAGCGGCACCAGTAGAAGTCGGAGCCTTTGCAATCGGCTGAGCGCGGGCCACGGAATCAATGTAAGCCTTGATCTTTTCGTTATTACCTTCGGCCATCATAGCGCTATCCGGGCGGGTTTCTTCGTAACGCTTACGAGCGATCGTAGAGTAGCGCTGGCTAATAGCCTGCAGGGAATCCGGAATCATCTGGGGTTTGAAGTTCGTGTCTTTGCTAGACTTCACATCGTCAAGAACACCCTGGATAACGGCGTCTTGGAAAAGTTCCTCGCCCATCTGGCGCGGAATAATCGTGAAGTTCTGGCCACCGAACTGGGCACCCAGCATATAGGCGAACTTCTGGTCGTCGGTAGAATTTGCAGTAATTGCGGCCGGAGCCTTTTCAATAGCCTTTTCGCCATTGCAACCCATAAGACCAAATGCAGCCAATGCCGCAGAACCAAGAGCAATTTTCTTCATGTCCATATTGAATCTCCTTAGAGAAATTTTTTCGTCGTAAAATATAGAAAAAATGACTTTTTAGAAAAACTGGCCGACGCTTTTTTCAAATAAAAAAATCCTATAGCATTAGCTACAGGATTTTGCAATTCGAATATACACAGGCAATTAGGGAATCATTTGATAGCTAAAAGCTATCCCAACATCAAGCAGAGCCCCATTTTCATCGGGTCCATAACCTAATTCGAAAAGATAATTGTTAACCTGTTTTTGGAAACAGTATGCATCAGCATCTAAATCTAGACGACGGGCGCAACCAGTCGTTACAGCCCAACCATCTGCTACAAGAGTAGCCATTTTTTCTTCTAACTGCATTTGCGTCATAGGAATTTCAGAATATTTATATGCAGATGTATAAAGGGTACAAGAAACGTCCCCATCGTCGCCTTCACTATTCCAAATAGAATCTTTTTCTGGAATATTTGCCACATAGGCTGCATTTCGGCAATCACTTTCTAAACGAATACTAAAGTGATTTTCCCCTTCATACCAAAGCGTAACACCCATGTTCACACTATAGCTATAAGCCCACGATTGAGACCCTTTTTCAACTAACGTAGGAGCAATAGCCTCACCATATGCACTCAAATTATTCAAAAAATTCATTATAGTTGATGAGTCAACGGCTGTAGGGATTTCAACATTACATTGATCATCTGAATTCACTTCATTGACTGTGACATAAGGCAATTCCGGCTGGACAGGCAAGGCCTGCATGATTTTTTCACACTCATGCGGCAGAAGGATTGCCGATGTATTACCCACCGACGGTGTATTGATCGCACCCCCGTTCGAGCCGGAATTGGTACCGGAATCGCTTCCACAAGCAAGCATCATGGCGCAGACTGCGGCGACGAATGAAGTCAAAAGAATCTTTTTCATAAAACACCTCTGTTTATATAATCTCTCACGGAATGTAAGAAAAAAACACAGCTCCGTCAAGAAAAAAACACCCCTGCCGAAGCAGAGGTGATTAAACGCACGAACAACGCTTCGTTTATTCTTTAAAGTATGCCTTGGCCTTTTCGACAACGTCTTCGACCTTGACCATGGAGAATTCCTTTTCGTTACGGAACTTCCATTCGACTTCACCGTTCGCAAGTCCCTTCTTGCCGATGGCGATGCGCACCGGAGAGCCCCACAGGTCGGCGTCCTTGAATTTGACGCCCGGACGTTCGTCGCGGTCGTCCACGAGCACGTCGATGCCGGCGGCTTCGAGCTCCTTTTCGAACTTTTCAGCGAGTTCCACGAGTTCGGCTTCCTTGCCGATGGGAACGATTTCAACCTGGAACGGAGCGATGGACTTGGGCCAAATCGGTCCGAAGTCATCGTGGCTATTTTCCACGACAGAGGCCATCAGGCGGCCCACGCCGATGCCGTAGCAGCCCATGATGGCGGGTGCGGTGGTCTTTTCGGCGGTGAGGAACTTGGCACCCATGGATTCGGAGAACTTGGTGCCGAGCTTGAAGATGTTGCCCATTTCGATACCGCGAGTTTCCGTAAGGAGTTCACCGCAGCAAGGGCACTTGCAGACTTCGGAAGCTTCGGCAATGTCGGCCACTTCGAACTTCGGGAAGTCGCGCTTCGGGTTGCAATGCTTGAAGTGGAAGCCTTCTTCGTTGGCGCCGGTCACGAGGTCGAAGGAATCGGCGATTGCTTCGTCCACGATGATGCGGGTGTCGTGAGAATTGATCGGGGAAGCAAAGCCCGGAACCATGCCGCAGGCCTTGATGAGGCTGTCTTCGGCAGGGTAAAGTTCCTTCGCCTTCAGTAGGTTGTGGAGCTTGATTTCGGAAACGTCGAGGTTGCCCGGGACAACGACCGTGATGAGCTTGCCTTCGAAGTCGAAGAACACGCACTTGGCAGTTGATTCGGCAGGCACGTTCAGGAACTTGGTGAGATCTTCGATGCTTGCGCAGTGCGGAGTTTCGACCTTTTCGAGAGCTGCATTTTCGTCGCCCTTGAACGGCACGCGCTGGAATTTGGCGATTTCGCGGTTGGCCTGGTAGCCGCACTTCTTACAAAGAATCAAGTAGTCTTCGCCGTTCGGAGTATCCAGCATGAATTCGTGAGCGACCTTACCGCCCATGATACCCGTATCGCTCTGCACCACCACCGGTTCAATGCCCACGCGACGGTAGATGCGCAGGTAGGCGTCGTATTCTTCCTGGTAGTGACGGTCCAGATCTTCCTGGCTGGTGTGGAAACTGTAGGCGTCCTTCATCAGGAATTCGCGAACGCGGATAAGGCCGCCACGGGCACGGGCTTCGTCGCGGTACTTGGTCTTGAACTGGTAGAGCATCACCGGCAGCTGCTTGTAGCTGTTGAGCACGTAGCGCACGAGGTCCGTCATGGCTTCTTCGTGGGTCATGGCGAGCACCATGTTGTGGTTGTTGCGGTCCTTGAAACGCAGGAGTTCTTCACCGATGGCCTGGTAACGGCCCGATTCGCTCCAGAGTTCGGCGGTCTGTACCACCGGCAGGTCCACTTCGATACCGCCAATCTTGTTCATTTCTTCGCGGATGATGTTCACGATCTTCTGGATCACGCGGAAACCCATCGGCATCATGGAGTAGATACCGGTAGAGACGGGCTTGATGTAGCCGCCGCGCATCAAAAAGATATGGCTGGGCATGGTGGCGTCGCTCGGCGTTTCGCGGAGCGTCACGTAAAAGTACTTGGAGAGTTTCATGGTTTTTGCCTTTTAAAATTTTACGGACTAAATTTAGAAATTAGACGAGAGACGAGAGGCGAGAGACGAGAGAAACCGATAAAAAATCAACCTTTCATCAACCGTTCCAAATCGTCAACGGACTTCGGGATATCTTCTGAAATATTCCTGAATCCGTCCTTGGTAATCAGCAGGTCGTCTTCGATGCGGATACCGATTTTTTCGCGGTAGGTCTTGCCGGCAATGGTCGCCTTGAATTCGCCGTAGAGCCCCGGCTCGCAAGAAATCAGCATTCCCGGCTTGAGGACTGTATCCAAGGAGCGGGTTCCCGGTTCGCCTTCATGAATCTGTTCGCCGATAAAGTGGCTTACGCCGTGCGGGCGCTTGTCATACAATAGTTTGTACGAACCCTTCGCACCTTTAACCAAACGGCTTTCCAGTTCCTGCATAATATAGTCCCAAGGGACCATCCCGATTTCCTTGAGAGATACGCCCGGGCGCACATGCTTCTGGTACTCAACCTGAGAATCAAGCACTATCTGGTACAGCAATCTCTGCAACGGATTAAACTTGCCGTTTACAGGAATGGTGCGGGAAAGATCGCTGTGCAGGCTTCCGATGCGGATACCGAAATCTAACAGCACCAACTCCCCTGCTTTAAGCGGTTCGTCTTTTTTGACATAATGCAAGCAGCAAGCGTTTGCACCACCCGCGACAATCGTCGGGAACGCAAGGTCGCCATCGCTCTTGCGCTGCATTTCGTAATCGAGCTTCAAGCCCAATTCGCGCTCAGTCTTGAAGGCCTTCATTTCGGCAAGTACCATGCGGAAGGCGTTATTCGTGACCGCCTGCGCCGCTTCGGCATCCTTAATGCGCTCAGGTTCCAGCGGGAGTCTGAGGGCCCAGTGCAGAGCTGCAGCACTCTTGAGCTTGATGCCGGTTGGCTTAAGTGCCTTGAGCAACTGGTGCCTGAACCGGTCGTTGTGGTCTTCCTTGAACTTTTCAAAGTAGTAGGCGTAAGCGTAGCCCCCCTTCGAAAGCTTTTTCGCGCGGGCAACCACCGTGTCCATGAGTTCATCTACAGGGCGAACATCCTTAATTCCCGTTACGCGGGCCACCTCTTTATCGCCTTCCAAAAAGCCCAAGCGCTTGCCGTTCCAAAATTCCTTGAACGGGTCCTTGGGCGGAACAAACAAGATTTCTTCGTCGGTCCTAGGATCGAGCAACAGGTAGCAACCCGCCTGGTTGATTCCCGTCAGGTACATGAACGCCGGTTCCTGCACCATTTTATTCCAGATTTGCACGTAGGCTTCTTCTGTTCCGGGGTCCATCGGGATTCCTGCAAAAACGCAGAACGAATCAAGTTCCTTGAGCATGGCCTTGCGGCGTTTTTTATACAAATTCTTGGAATTGTAGCGTTCAGATGAGATAAAAACTTGCGAATAGGGCTTATAAATTGACTTTTCAACCATTTTTTCGCCTCTGAAAAGGTAAAATTTCGGTATAAATTTACCTTTTTCGCACCGCTTTTGCTTTAAATTATATACATTTGAGGCATCACAGACTAGAATGGAGCCTGATTAAATGTCTCTTTTTAAAAATTGGAAATTGATCCTTGCAGCATCAACTGTAGCACTGTTCACCGCTTGCGCCGGTTCTTCCGGTGGTTCTTCTAGCGACGACGATTATGGCGACGATAGCAGCTCTCCGTCCGCTCAGAGATCTGCTCCTAAGGAAAAGATTGACGAAAACAAGCTGAAAAAGACCGAAGACGAAGCTGTCGCCATTACCGAAGAAAACCATAAGCTCCGCAAGGAAATCTTCGAAGCCAAGAACAAGCTCGGTATCTCTACAGCTCCTGCTTCCGAGGAATAATTTATAGCTGACACGTTCTCGATGAACGAACTACGCTATTCTTTATCAGACGACCTGAAACGAACGATTTCAGGTGAGAACGAAACGGTTTTCCGCTTATTGGAGAGCCGTTTTTGTGTTGAAATACAGACAAGACTCCCGGGACTCCGCATTATTCCCAAAGAAAACGGCGATACAACGGGGGTTTTTGCTGTACTCGACCAGCTGAAAATGGCTGCGAGACACGGCAAGGTGCTTACGGCTAACGAACTGGAACGGATGCTAAACCCCACCGACGTTTCTCTAGATGACCGTAGCGGGGCTATTCCCACTACGCCCATTTTCAGAAACCGCATGGGTGTTTCTGTATTCGCAAAAACGAAAGCCCAGGCCGAACTAGTATCCGCAGTCGAACATAACGACATCATCTTTGCCAAAGGCCCCGCCGGAACCGGCAAGACCTTCTTGGCGGTAACGCTTGCAGTCGCAAGCTTGGAGCGGCACGAGGCAGAACGCATTTGCCTGGTGCGCCCGGCAGTCGAAGCAGGCGAATCGCTCGGCTACCTGCCCGGCGACTTAAAAGAAAAAATCGCGCCGTATCTGCGCCCCATCCACGACAGCCTCGCCGAGCTTTTGCCAGTGGAAAGGCTGCGCAAGTACGAAGAAACTGGCGCTATCGAAGTCGCCCCGCTCGCCTACATGCGCGGCCGCACCCTTAAGCGCGCCTTTATTATTCTAGACGAAGCGCAAAACACTACGCCCGAACAAATGAAAATGTTCCTCACTCGCTTAGGCCCCCACAGCAAAGCTATTATTACTGGTGATGCTACTCAAGTGGACTTGGGCAAGGGCCAAAAGTCGGGCCTGGTACATGCCATGAAACTCTTGAAAGGCATCCACGGAATTGCACAGGTGGAATTCGAAGCGACCGACGTGCTCCGCCACCCGCTCGTGAAAGACATATTGAACGCTTATGAAAAAGGGAAGGAATAACTTCCCAAAGTCCACTTCCTACGGTCTTAGAGAATATTTATGAAAAAGAAACAGATGAGACTTCATTTTATTATCGGCTGGGTTTTGATTGTCGCCGCCGCGATTTTCATGTTCCCCGATAAGAACATCGCGCTCCAGTCGGAACGCCCGCACTTGGGCCAGGTGAGTACGCGTACAATCGTCGCCCCCATCAACTTCGAAGTGCCCAAGTCTGAACAGGAAATTGAGGCCGAAAAGACCCGCGCCGCCGAAAAGGTGAATGCCATCTTTGGCTACAACAGCGACGAAACCAACCGCGTTTACGAAGACCTCAAGTCGTTCCTGCACAAGCTCGCCCAGTACGGTTCATTGCAAATTCAAATCAACCAGCTTACCGCAAGCGGCGAAAGCGACTCTACCCTGCAGTCCAAGGTGGTGCAGGCGTCCCGCATTTACGAAGTCTTGAAGCAGCGTATTTCAACATCTGCAATTAAGCCATTGAGTCTCAATTCCAAGGCTCGTGACTCGTTGCTGAACGTTTTCAACCGCATGTTGCAGGCAGGCGTTTCGAACACATTTATCGCAAGCACCGAAACGGCTGCTCAGCTTTACCGAGACAACTACAATTTGCAAGACTTCAAGTACATCGTCTACACCAAGCCGAACATTACGCTGATTAAAGATAACGAAAAGACGACTATTGAAGCAAGCAACATCCAGCCGCTCCGCCGCCGTATCGACGAAGCCTTTGCCCAGCTTCAGATGAGTTTCCCGAACGAACAGGGGCTCTTGAGCGCCTTCTACGAAACGTTGTTCGTGTTCATGATGCCGAACGTTTTCTACCTCGAAAAAGAAACGATTGCAAGTCGCGAAGAAGCCCGCAACAAGGTGACGCTCATTAAGGGCATGGTGCCGCGCGGCATGGAAATTGTGGCCCAGGGTGCTCCCATCACCAAGGAAATCCTCGAAAAGATTGACGCATTGCAGCGTGCCCAACAAAAAGAAGAAAACTCCAAGACCTTTACGGCCATTTATGGTAACGCTCTTATTTTTGTCTTGATTATTTCGTTCTTCTTCATGTTCCTGTATAGCACGCCCTCTAGAGGCATGTTCAAAAATGCTCGCCAGCTTTGGAGCCTTATCGCTCTTGCCATGTTGCAAATTATCGCCTTCTGGGGTGTGCGCCATCTGTCAGGTAGCATAAATAGTCTTGAAATTTCGATTATTTCCGAAAATCTCGACTTTATGTGGCTGTACCCGTTTGCATTTGCCCCCATTACGGCCACCGTGCTTTATGATCGCCGCATAGGCATTGCATTCACCGTTTTCTCGGCCATGATTTTTGGCATTTTGAACGGCTACGACCTCGCCGCCATGATATGCGCCATTGCAGTGACCTTTGTGGCAACCGCACCCATCGCCCGCATTCGCTACAGAGTGCAGTTCGTTTGGGGAATCATTGTCGGCATTCTTGCCATGGCCGCGGCGATTAGCGTTATGTTCTTGCTGCGCAACAGGCTTTCGTTCGAAGCATTCTACCAGAACTTGATTGCGGCAGGTGCAAACATCGTGCTTTGCTACGCCCTTACTTCTGTGGCATTGATTCACTTGATGGAACGTATTTTCGGTATCACCACGGTGCTGACCCTTATGGAAATGTCGGACTTCAACCGTCCGGCTCTCAAGCGCATTTCGGAATATGCTCCGGGTACATTCCACCACAGTATTCAGGTTTCAAACCTTGCCGAACATGTCGCCGAAAGCATCGGAGCCAATTCACTCTTGGTGCGCGTGATGGCGCTTTATCACGATATCGGCAAAACCATGCGCCCCGAATATTTTACTGAAAACCAGAAGCAAGGAATCAACCCGCATAACAACATCGATCCGTTGCAGTCGGTCAAGATTATTACCGGGCATGTGGAACAAGGCACGGCCCTTGCCAACGAATACAACATTCCGACCCTTGTTGCCGCAGGCATTCGCGAACACCACGGTTCTTCGATTATCCAATACTTCTACCACAAGGCGCTTGAAAACGCCAAGGAAACCGGCGAAGAAGTAAAGGTCGAAGATTACAGCTACAAGGGCCCGAAGCCGCAGAGCAAGGAAACAGCAATTCTTATGCTCGCCGACATTATCGAAGCGACTAGCCGCTCCATGACAGATACAAGTCCCGAAGCATTGGCTGCGATGATTCACAAGACCATCGAAAGCCGCTTTACCGAAGGCCAGTTTAACGAATGTAACTTGTCTATTAAGGAGCTGTTCAAGCTCGAACGGGCATTCCTGGATAGTTTGGACGGAACGTACCACACCCGCGTCAAGTATCCGGGACAGAAATAGACCGCTCGCGCCCAATCTACTAAGTACGTCCCCCGAGCGCTCGCTCTCGCAACCACGCCTCGTTAATACGAGGCGTTTATTGCTCACAGAGCAAAAAAAGTGCGCTTTTTAGCCCTAAATCGGTTGACAAGCGCCGTAAACTTTGTATATTTGGCTTCGTAATCTTGAGAAGAGGATTAATACTGATGGATAAAAAGAATATCATTCTGATTGCTCTCGGTGTGTTGCTCCTCGTTATCGGTTTCATTTGCCTCGCCACTGGCCCTGCAGACAATCCGGTTTCTCTCACGGTTGCACCGCTTATCTTGGTTGCCGCCTATCTCGTGGTCATTCCGCTCGGAATCCTCTGGAAGGGCAAAAAGCAAGACAAGTAAAATTTCGGGCGATTAGCTCAGCTGGTTCAGAGCGTCTGCCTTACAAGCAGAATGTCAGCGGTTCGAATCCGTTATCGCCCACTACCGAAAATCGGAAATGATTTGGGGTGGTAGCTCAATTTTGGTTAGAGCACCGGCCTGTCACGCCGGAGGTTGCGAGTTCAAGCCTCGTCTATCCCGCGAAAAAAGACTCTCTTTTAGAGAGTCTTTTTCGTTTGCAGTCATTCCGAACTTGGTTCGGAATTAGCTTATAAAATTGATTTCACCTGTTAAATAGAATCGTTCCGCGCCCGCGGCTTAGCGTCTGC